>CAILKC010000505.1 GCA_903834675.1 uncultured Victivallales bacterium
CAGAACGCCCCTTCCTTACCCTCGAGCGCGCCCGTGAGGCGCTGCGCGAACGGCGCCAGACCGAACCCCTGCCCGACGGTGGCATCGCCATCGTCCTGAAGGGCGGTGTCTATCCCCGCCTGACCCAGAGCTTCACGCTGACGGCCGAGGACTCGGGCACAGCGACCGCGCCGGTGGTCTACCGCGCCGCCCCGGGCGAACGGCCCGTCCTGCGGGCGGGGCTGGCCCTCACCGACTTCGGCCCTCTCACCGACAGCCCGGCCGCACGGCGCCTTCCCGAAGCCGCCCGCGGCCAGGTTCTGCAAGCCGACCTCCGCGCGGCCGGCATCACGGATTTTGGCAGCTTACGTCCGCGCGGCCAAGACTACTTCGGCAAGCTGGCCAACGTCGATGCGCCGGCGCATCTGGAGCTTTTCTTTGACGGGGTCCCCATGTCACTGGCGCGCTGGCCGAACGACACCCCCAAGATGAGCGAGCGCTTTGCCTACGTGGAACTCGGCGATCAGGTGACGGTCCGCGACGGCGGGCGGACCATGGTGAAGAACTCCGACCTCTTCTGCTACTCGAACCCACGCCAGGACGCCTGGGCCAAGGAGACCGATCCCTGGCTGTTTGGCTACTGGCAGTACGCCTATTTCTCCTCCTACCGCAAGATCCGGAGCGTCGATCCGGAGAAGAAGCGGATTCAGATCGACTGGAACCTCGCTCCCGGATCCAAGGAGCAGCCCAACGTGGTCAAAGGCTCGCCCTACCAGGGGATCAATCTGCTCTGCGAGCTGGACTGCCCCGGCGAGTGGTATCTGGACCGCGATACGGGCCTGCTGTACTTCTGGCCGCCCGCGCCCCTGGCCTCGGCCGAGGTCATGGTGTCCCTGCTCGAGGTGCCGGTCATTACAACCGACGGCGCCTCGAACCTGATCCTGCGCGGGCTGACCATCGAGGCCGGGCGTCAGCATGGGGTGGTGGTCAAGGACGGCGAGAACCTGCTGCTGGCCGGCTGCACCATTCGGGACATGGGCTGCAAGGGCGCCGATGTCGTGGGCGGACGCGGGCATGCCCTGGTCGGTTGCGACCTGGCCTACCTGGGCAACGCGGGGGTGACGCTGAGCGGCGGCGATCTGCCTACCCTGCGCTCTTCCGAGCACGTGGTCGAGAATTGCCACATCCACCACTTTGCGCAGTGGAACCGCGGCGCCTACCAGCCGGGCATCGGCGTGAGAGGCGTGGGGGTGCGCATGTCGCACAACCTGATCCACGACGCCCCGCATCAGGCGTTTCTGATCAGCGGCAACGACAACCTGACCGAGTACAACGAAATCCACGATGTCACCCACGAAGCGGGCGACGCCGGGGCGTGGTACATGTATGGCGATACGGCGGCGCTGGCCGAGCGCGGGCAGGTCGTGCGCTACAACTACTGGCATCACCTGCCCTACAACGAGACCCTGGCGAAGGACCACTGCGTCTGTCACATGGGGGTCTACATCGATAACGTCAATGGTGGCGTCACGGTCTATGGCAATGTGTTCTCGCGCTTTGATGGGGACGCCGGCGCCGTCTTCTTCGGCGGCAGCGACGACATCATCGAGAATAACGTCTTCCACCGCTGCCGTTCCGGCATCAATATGGAGGACCGCTCCTGGGTCTACGCCAATGCCTACCAGAATCTCGATGCGAATCTGGCCAAGATGAAGGTCAACGAGCCGCCCTGGAGCGTCCGCTATCCGCGCCTGGCCACCATTAAACCCCATACCGAGGACCTGACGCTGATCGTGCGCGGCAATGTCGTGGCTCGCAACATCGGGCTGGATAATGGCAAGTTCATCTACGGCAACGCCACCACCATGCGCTACGCCCGCATCGAGCGCAACTGGGAGAAGGGCGACCCGGGCTTCCGAGATGCCGATGGTGGCGACTTCGAACTCAAGCCCGACGCGCCCGTCTTCGCCACCTGCATGTTTGAGCCCCTGCCGCTCAAGGAAATGGGCCTCTACAACGACGAGTTACGTGCCTCCTGGCCGGTCTCTCATCCGAGCGGGAACTACGAGACCCTTTACCGTGACAGCTCGAAGATTGAGAAGGCCGAGCGTAAGCCCATCGCCAAGATGCCGCTGTGCCGCGCCGCGCCGCGAACCGCGGACATCACCGTGGATGGGACTCTCAACCCCGCCGAATGGGACGGCCTCGATCCGGCCCAGGGGTATGCTCTCACGCGCAATCCGGAAAACGTCCAGACCAAGGCCCGGCCCAGCCTGATGTGGCTGCGCCGGGATGCGGAGAACCTCTACATCGCCCTGCGTCACGAACTGGAGAGCGGGCAGTCTGCCAAGCCAAAGGGCAACTCTCCCTCCTGGTGGGGGGAAGCGGATATCGCCGAGGTCATCATCGAGGGCCAGGGCGGCGACTGGTGGCCCACCGATAAGGGCCATGGGCCGATCTTCTACCTGGTCGGCGACTGCACGGGAGCCTTCGACAGCTACGCCGTCGCCGGACTGCCCAAACCCCGCGCCGATGGCCTCCGCGGAGCGGTCCAGTACGCGGCCACCAGCACCCCGGGCGTCTGGACCTCCGAGTGGCGGATTCCCCTCGCCGCCGTGGGTCTCGACCCGAAGGAGGCCAAAGGAGTCTGCTTCAATGTCGGGGTACACAAACCCCGAACCCAGGGCGGCAATGTTTCAGCCAGCGACAAGTGGGCCGTGTGGGTCGGCGCCGAGGGCTCCAACTGGATGGTCTGGAAGGCAGGTTGGCTGAGCCTCAAGGACTAAGACTAGGAGTACATCGTATGGCCGTGCAACGATCGTCCCGCTTCTCGGTGTCGCGGCTGTCCGCCCTGACGGCAGCCCTCTACTGTGCGGCCTGTACCGGGCAGGATCCCCTTCCCGCTGCCGGCGCGAGCGCTTCCTCCTCGTGGCTGAACGTCCAGGACTGCGGCGCCTCCGGTTCCCAGTTCGAAACCACGGCGGTGACCACGGCCGGCTCGAAAGAGATCGTCCTCAAGGAACTGGGTGACTTCAAGGTCGGACAGGGCGTGACCGTGTCGCGCTGCAATATCGGCTACCAGGACGCCAGCCTGCGCGGTCCCGGCGAGCCCTATGCGTCCTACAGGCCCCTGAAGGATGCCGTCGAGATGAGGGGCTACGACGGCAGCACCGGCGGCTGGTTCGTATTCATCCTTGAAGTGGACGGCGCAGACCCCGCGACCTTCCGCTGGAGCGATGACCTGGCGCGCTCCTGGAAGCAGAAAGGCGTGGCGGTCACCCACGACTGGCAGGCGCTCAGCAACGGGGTCGAGGTCAAGTTCAAGGCGCAGGATTGGCAACCCGGTCATCTGATCACCTTCAGCGCCCGCGATCAGCTCGTCAGCCGCATCGAGAAGATCGAGGGCACGACGCTGACCCTGGCCGGCGCCGCCAATCGCGCCGCGCCGGATGCCATCGTGCGCCATTCCGACCGGGCGGCGATCCAGGCAGCCATTGACCGCGCCATCCAGATGAGGCGCAACCTGTTCTTTCCGGCCGGCTACTATCGCATCCCGGGGGGACTCCAGGTGCGGGCCGAAGCCATCCAGATCGAGGGGGCCAACGCCACGACCACCGTCCTGGACATCGGCGATGGCAATGGCTCCTGCTTCTCGCTGCAGGGCGGCACCGAGGTCACCATTCGGAACTTCCGCATGGTCGGTCACACCGGCCAAGCGGAGGCGCCCGGCGCCTTTCGCCTGTCCACCGGCAAACACAGCTTCTGGGCCTCCGCGCTGAAGGGCTGCAACGCCGTCAACATCACCTCGACCGAACGGGTTCTGGTGGAAAACGTCCACGCGAGCCGGATGTCGAGCGAGTGCTTCTACTGCCAGGCCCCCTCGCGGACGGGGCAGGAGGAGCCGAAGTTTTACACCAAGAACCTGACTTTCCTGCGCTGTTCCGTGACCGACTGCGCCGCCAACGCCTTCAACAACAACGACACCTCGGAGAACACCTCGATCCTCTACTGTCGGGTGGACGGCGCGGGCTGGCAGGCCTACGAGGGCCCGGGGCGCTTTATCAAGATCATCGGCAACTACGTCCGTAACGGTGGCAATGGCCTCTGGGTCGGCAGCATGAGCCACCGCTCCGACCACCTGCACCAACTGGGCTGCGGACAGGCGATTATCACCGACAACGTGATCGAGGGCATCGGGCGCAATCAGCGCGGCATCTGGGTGGCCCAGGGCGCCAGTCAGGTGGTCATCGCCAATAATCTCTTCATCAACTACAATGCCACCGCCATCGAGGTCGCCGGCGAAACCTGGCAGAATGCGTTCCCCGCCGAGCATGTGACCGTGACCGGCAACATCATCGACCTGACCTCCGCCGATGGCAAGGCCGCCCCGCGCACCGGCATCCGGATCACGGCCAGCGACACCATCGTCAGCGGCAACCAAATCTATGTGCGCGGCGCCTGTGACCCGCGCGTCACCGGCATCTCGGTGGCGGAACCCGCGGTCAACGTCAGCATCCACGACAACCTCATCCGCGCTTGCGGTTGCGGACTGCGCACCGGGCGCGTTCAGTCCACCATCACCGAGGTCATCGACGCCACCACCTTCCTGCAGACGCGGGTGCCGCTGGAGTGGAAGACCTCACACCTGTACCGCGGCTGGAACCTGGCCTGGCGCAGCGGCAGCCGAGCCAACACCGTGTCGGTGCTGGACTCCTTCGACCCGCAGTCGCTGCGCTTTAAGTTGCGGGAACCGCACGAGCTGAAGAGCGGCGATAACTTCGAGGTGTTTCCGCCCTCGGCGAACTGGTCCATCCACAGCAACACAATCACCGGCTGCACCCAGCCCATGGTGCTGGATTCGTATGGAAGCTCGACCTCCTTCTGCCGCGACAACCTCATCTCCCGCGGCGAGGCCAGCGGGGTCAAGGACGCCATCACCATCGCCGGCCGTTTTACCCTGACCGGCAACCACATCTCGGGGTTTGACGAACCTGGCTCTGCCGCACTGAGCATAGGGCCCGACGCGATTGGCAGAGTCGCGCGTAACCTCTGCCAACGTAACACCTTCGAGCGCTGTACCGCGGTCGTCCGAGAGGCCGGGGCGGGGCTCTGGGAGAAGTACGTTACCGAGGGGAACCTGTTTGTGGACTGCAAGACGGTGCCGGCCAGCGGTGGCACGGTGGTCACCGCCGAGCAGCTCGAGCCCGTGCTGCTGCCGCCGCCGCCGAAGCCTGTCCTGCGGGCCGTCACACTCAGCACGCCACTGACGGTGGACGGCGCGGTCTCTGAGTGGCCCTGGCAGGACGCCTCCCGCGTCATCGCCCTGGCCCTGACCCCGGGCGGTGACCCTATCCCCACCCCGTTGGGCTACGCTTGTGCCGCCCGGGACGAGGCGAACCTGTACCTGGCCATCCGGGCGCTGCTGCCCAAGGGCATCAAAGCCGTGGGCGGGGAGAAGTGGGGCGGCTGCGACGGCGTCGAGGTCTCGTTTCAGAATGCGCAGAGCAAGGCCGCTGCGCCGATCTACCTGGTCTGGGGCAGTGCCGATGGCAAGTCCCAGAGTGGCCCCTACGGCGGCGCTACGCCGACTCAGTTCCAGGCCCTGGAGAAGGCCCTGACCTACGCCGCGGTCAGCACCGCCGAGGGCTGGACCTGCGAGCTGAAGATACCCTTCGCCGCGGTCGGACTCGATCCGCTGGCGGTGCCGGAGCTCTGCTTGAATATCGGCTTGCGCCAGATCGCCGGCGATGTCTGGGCCGCCTGGGTGGCCACGGGTGGCGCCCTTTACCAAGTGGGGTCCGCGGGCAAGCTCGTCTTCGAACCGAAGCCCTAAGGACATCGCCCCAGCCCACCCACGCTGTGTCTGAGAACCTGGAGAACGAGCACCATGGCCGGTTCCGCGCCCGCCCAGTCTCCCTCAGCCGTGCCCGAGCATGACCGGCGTATCCTGCGCGAACTGGGTCAACGCAAGACCGAGATCGCGGCGCTGCCGCTGCAACGCGAACACCGCGAGCTGTGGCGGCGCCTGAATCAACTCGACTCGGTCCGCCCCATGGTCTGGCTGTTTGAGGTGCCCTGGCATGAGATGGACGTGGCCCAGGAACTGGTCCTGCATTGCGAGAGCCCGATCGGCCGCGGCCTCGAGGGGATGTTGCGCCGGGAATTGTACCAGTGGGATCACATGCGGGGCGACATGGTCGTCGAACCGCTGATCGAGGTGCCGCCCGCCGTGCGCGATACCGGGTTCGGGATCAATGAAAAGGTCGACGTCGCACGCACCGACGCCAGCAGTGACGTCGTCTCGCGGCACTACCAGATTCAGATCCGCGACGAGAGCGACATCGAGAAGATCCGGCTCCCCGAGGTGACTCTCGATGCGGCGGCCTGGGAGCGCAATCTGGCGCTGTATCGGGAGATCTTTGCGGACTCGGTGCGGGTCGAAAAATGCGGCATCAAGGGGACCAGCATTGCCCCGTGGGACCTCATCGTACGCCTGACCGGGGTCGAGGAAATCCTGACGGATATGTGCCTCCGACCCGCCTACGTCCATCGGCTCATGAACCACCTCACCCAGGCCCACCTGCATCGCCTGGACCGCTATGAGGAACTTAACCTCCTCGCCCCCAACAACGACCGCTGGCTGGGCGGCGGTCCGCAGTACACCAACGAACTGCCGCCGACGGACTTCAACCCCGCGAGGGTTCGGCCGCAGGACCTCTGGGGCCGCACCATGTCGCAGATCTTCTCGGCCGTATCTCCGGCCATGCATGAAGAGTTCGCGTTGCAGTACGAGTGCCGCTGGCTGCAGCGCTTCGGCCTGACCTACTACGGCTGTTGCGAACCCCTGGACCGCAAGGTCGAGATCCTGCGCCGCCACGTGCCGAACCTGCGTAAGCTCTCCATGAGTCCGTGGGTAGACCTTGACCTTGCCGCGCAGAACGTGGGAACCGACTTCGTCTTCTCCTACAAGCACAGTCCCGCGCTGCTGGCCACGGACACCTGGGACCCGGACTTCGTGCGCCGCTCGCTGCAGCAGGACCTGAAGCGTCTCCGTGGGCTGCACGTCGAGATCATCATGAAAGACATCAGCACGGTTCGTTACGAGCCGAGACGTCTGTGGGAATGGGCCCAGATCGCCCGCGAAGTCGCCGAACAAAGCGTTTAAGGAAAGTCGGATACCGTACAGGAGAACCGCTCATGCGAACCCGTCTTGCTCGGGAACTGTCGCACCTCGTGCTGGCCTGCGCCTCAACCTTTGCCGCCACCGCCGCGGAACCGCCGCCAGCCCTCCTCCAGAACGGCGGCTTTGAGCTGCTCGTCCCCCAGCCCGGCGTCCCGGCGACCGGCGGTAAGAGCGGCAGCTGGATGCTCAAGGGCGGCCCGAAGGCACCCGCTGAATGGGTCCTGAGCGGCTGGTTTGGCGGCGAACTGGAGGTGCGCTCCGACGGCGCCCCCGAGGGCACGACCTACGTCCGGGTCCAGGCCGGCGCCGAGCGCGAAGCGCACCTGCACCAGGCCTGCCCAGGGGTCTGGACGGCGGGCAGCTTCAAGGCCGCCGTCCGCTATCGCGGCGGCCCGGTCATGCTCGAGGCGTACGAGTACCGCGAGCCCGGCAAGAGCCCACAGGTGGTGACCATCGCCACCGGCCCCGCCAGCGTGGACTGGCGGCAACTCGAGACCTACTACATTCCGGCTGAGGGTGAGCAGTGCCGACTGGCTGTCGGGGTGGCCCCGGGCAGCAGCGCCGATCTCGATGACGTCCGCCTCTGGCAGTGCGAACCCGAGCCCGAACCCGAACGCCCAGGCTGGCTCAACGCCAGGAACCACGGAGTGTCTGGCTCCTCCTTCGAGACCACCGCCGCCACCACCGCAGGATCGAAGGAGATTGTGGTCAAGACCCCCGGCGACTTCCGGCCCGGGCAGGAGGTGCTGCTCTCGAAGTGTAATCCGACCGTGGTCCAGGCCGTGGTCTGGGGGCCGAAAACAGCCTATGCCGCCGTCACCTCGAAGCCGGTCAACGAGCTGCTCGAGTTCCGCGGCTACGAGCAATGGGACACGGACTGGGAGCCGTACTTCCTCGACATCGAACGGACCACGCCGCCGTGCTTCCGCTGGAGCAACGACATCGCCCGTACCTGGCAGCCGAAGGTCCCCATCACCGGCGACTGGCAGCCCCTCACCCGCGGTCTCGAAGTCCGCTTCAAGGACACCGCCTTCGATTGGGCTGGAGGCTACACCGTGACCTTCAGTATCCGCAGTCAGTTGCTGACCGTCATCCAGGCGATCGACGGAAACCGCGTCACCCTGCGCGACGCTCCCAAGCGCGCGGTTGCCGACGCGGCGCTGCGGCACGTGGACAGTTGGGCGCTGCAGGCGGTCGTGGACCGGGCGCTCAAGGAGAAGTGCCATGTCTACCTGCCCGCCGGTCGCTACCGGCTGACCCGCGGCATCGTGGTGCAGAACCCCGAAGGGCTGATCATCGAGGGGGTGAATGGGGTGCAGACCGTCCTCGATTTCCGTGAGGGCGCGGGCGCCTGCATCAGCCTGCGCGGCGGCACCGAGGCGACCCTCCGCAACCTGGCCATGGTCGGGCACAGCGGCTTCGCGGAACGCGACCAGTGCGGCTACCTGCCCATGTGGGGGACCGGCTTCTTCTGGGGCATGTCCATCAAGCAGTGCTACGCCACGGACATCTACGGGACCGAGCGGGTACTGGTCGAGAACTGTCACGCCAGCCGCATGTCGGCCGAGTGCTTTGCCGCTTACGGACCCAGCCGCGGCACGCTGGCCGAACCGGGGAAGAAGCCCTACTCGAAATCGGTGACCTATCTGCGCTGTTCAGCGACCGATTGCGGCCGCAACGCCTTCAATGACATCAACTGCGGCCCCGAGAACACCAGCATCCTCTACTGCCGCATCGTCGATGTCGGTGGCTGCGCCTGGGAGAGCGCCTCGCGTTTCGTGAAGTTCGTCGGCAACTACGTGCGCAACGCCGGCACCGTGGCCATCGGTAACCTGGGACCCGGTAACCGCGATCCCTCCTTTGCCGAGGTGGGCTCGGGGCAGCACCTCGTCTCCGGTAACGTCTTCGAGAGCGTCGTGCCCTACGGCGGCTGCGCGGTGCGCTCCTGCAGTGGTTCGACCCAGGTTCTGATCACCAATAACCTGTTCGTCAACTTCGGCTCCGCCGCCGTCGAGACCCTCGGGCTCTCGGACGCGGACCACTTCCCCTCGGCCAATACGACCATCACGGGCAATATCTTCGATATGACCTGCATCACCGACACGCCCGTGGCGCGCCACGCCATCGAGGTGAGCACCAACGACACCCTCGTCAGCGACAACCAGATCTACGTGCGCGGCAGCGTCGACCCGCTGGTGACCGCCATCCGCCTCCGCGAGCCGGCGCTCAACCTGAACATCCACGACAACCTGATCCGCAACTGCGGCAGCGGCATCGTCACGGCCCGGGCGCAGGCACGGGTGGCAGAGGTCATCGACCGCAAGACCTTCAGCTTCGCTGGCAACCGCGTACCCTACGCCCGGCCGCCCACGACGCATCTCTACCGCGGCTGGAACCTGGCCTGGCTGGCCGCGGGACGCCCCCTCGGTCTCTCGGTCATCGAGGCCTTCGATCCCCTCACCTTCCGGCTGACGCTGCGTGAACCACGTGAGCTAAAAGTGGGCGATGCCTTCGAGGTCTTCCCGCCCTCAAGCGCCAACTGGGACATCCACGACAACACCATCGCCGACTGCCAGCGGCCGGTCGTGCTCGACTCCTACGGCAGCGCGACCTCGCGGTTCCGCGGCAATCTCCTGGCCCGCGGCACGACCCCCGGCGTCAAACAGGCCATCGAGATCCGTGGGCGCTTCGACCTGACCGGCAACCAGCTCAATGGCTTTGACGAAGCGGACAGCGTCGCCCTCGACCTCGGCCCGGATGCCCTCGGCAGACCGCCGCAGAATACCATCACGCGCAACGTCTTCACCGGCTGCGATAGCATCGTGAAGGAGGCGGTACCCGGGCTGTGGAGCCAATGCCTCACGGCCGACAACCTCTTTGTCGGCTGCCGACTGACCCCCGCAACCGGCGGCACGGCCGTCCCGCGGGAGTAGCCCCGGTCAGAGGCCGTGCATGTGCCGCGCAATGACGTGGTCCTGGTACTCTGGCCCGAGTTCGCAGAAGTAGCCACTCCAGCCCCAGACGCGCACAATCAGGTTGCGGTGCAGCTCGGGTTGGGCCTTGGCCGAGCGCAGCGTCTCCGCGTTCAGCGTGTTCAACTGCAGTTGCTGGCAGCCCAGGCGGGCGAACTGGCGGACCAACAGGGCGACCTTGCCGAGGGATTCACCATCACGAAAGACCGCGTCGGAGAGCTCCAGCGTGATCGGGCCACCATTGCAGATGCGGCGATAGTCCAGCTTGGCAAAGCTCTGCAGGATACTCAGAGGGCCACGACTGCGGGTGCCTGGCGCAGGAGCCAGACTTGAACTGAAGAAGTCGCCCTGCCGCCGACCATCGGCCGTGGCGCCTACCGCGGGCTCCCGCATCCCCTCGTGCCCCCTGGCCAACCAGACATAGTACATCGCCGAGCCGCTGCCCGGACGCACCCGCCCGCCCCGGCCGTTGTCGGTAACGCTCTCGCAGGCCTCGGCAAAGGCGTCAAAGAGGAAGCGCAATAGGGTGTCCGCTTCATCCTCGTTGTTCCCCACCCGAGGCCCCGAGGCCATGGTCTCACGCACCTCCTCGAAGCCCTTCCAGTCATAGGCCAGGGCCGCAGTCAGCATCCGCGCGGGGACCCGTGACTCGTCGAAGACGAAGCGTTTCACCGCGGTCAGGGCGTCCGCCGCGTTGGCGGCACCGGCGCCGTGGATACCGAAGTTATTGTAGAGCGCCCCTTTTGAAAGATCCTGACCGCGCTCGATGCAGTCGCTCATGAGGACCGAGTACCACGGCGCCGGCGGCAGGATCACGTGGCGATACTCTTCCACTCGCCTCAGGGTCTGTTCCCGGATGTTCTGCCGAGTCCGTGCCAGGATCGCCGCAAAGCCCTCGTCGGCATCGAGGCCGGAGCGGATGGCCTGGTCCACGGCCGCCGGAAATGACAGAGCCCCGATGTTGACCACCTCCATGCCGCGGCCCGGAATGATGTACTCCCAGCACGCCGCCACGGTGTAATCGCGGGCGTCCTCCAGGCGATAGCCATGCGCCAGCAGGCCAGGAATCACCACATCGTCGTTCGAATACTGCGGAAAGCCCAGGCCTTTCTTGGTCAGCTCAGCCGCCAACTCCAGCAGCGCGAGGTCGGTGTCGCGATTGACGCGCAGGTTGATCTTGGGGTCAATCAGGTTGACCTCACCCGCCACCCGCAACACCATCTGCGTGAGCGCATTCACCGCGACCTGGCCCTTCCGGTCCACGCCCCCCAGCATCAGGCTCTGCCCGTTGTCGCCCTGCTGCACCCCCGGATACAGATCACTGTCTCGATTCAGCGAGATGAAGAACTCCGCCAGCAGGTCCTCGGCCTCGCCGATGGACAGTGTCCCCGCGGCAAGATCACGCTCCAGGTAGGGCCACATGTACTGATCGAAGCGGCCCAGGCCAACGTGGTAGTGCCCGCACAGCCAGACGCTGGCATGCAGGATTCGCAGCCCCTGCAACGCCTCGTGGAACGTGCGCGGCGCCTCCGCCGGAACCCGCCGCAGCAGGGCGGCGAGGTCGGTACGGCCGGCCTGCTCAGCCGCTTCAGCATAGCGCCGCACCAGCTCCAGGAGCGCCTCGATACAGACCATGGCGCTATCCAGGAACGCCACCGCCTCAGGGTCGTGACGACGACGCTCACGGCTGAGTAAGGCCGCTTTGCGGCGGGCCAGCAGGCCCTGGCTGAGGGCCATACCCCAGTCGGCACAGATGTTGCTAATCGGGCCCAGTTCGTGGGCGCGACCGCCCGCAAATTGCCGCAACCAGGCGTCGGGCGGGTAGATGGCCGGCACAGTCGGCAGGGTACGGGTGAAGACGAGGCGCTGGTCGGGCTCGATCACGGGCCGCTCTGCCTGGCACTGCCGGACAAAGAGCCGAGCGACGCGCTGCATCCAGCTCAGCCCTTCGCGCTCGCACTCACTGACGACGTCCGGCACGCCCACCTGGCGCACCCCTGCATGGCGGCGCAAACGCACCGCCTCCCGCATTGCCCGCAGCCGAGGAGTCATGTTTGCAAAAGTCCTGTTCGCGCCCGCACCGCAAGCACAGGCGCAGCCTTGTTCAAAGCACCCTGACCTCCAGGCCAGACCGCACGAACACCTCAGTGTCCGCGCGCGGCGGCTGCGCTTCATCCCAGCTGGGCGCAAAACGCAGCCCACAGGCGCTGTACTTGCCGCCCGCGGCCCGGTTGTACGGCAGCAAGTCTACACGCACCAACCCCGCAAGGCAATGGCAGGTCCGTGCAATCGCGCCCAGATTCTCCGGGGTGTCCGTGACCCCGGGAACCAAAGGCACGCGGATCACATACGGGCGCTTCGACTCGGACAGCGCCCGCAGGTTCCGCAAAATCGGCGCGTTCTCGCAGCCGGTATAGCGCTGGTGCAGCTCCGTGTCGATGAGCTTCAGGTCGAAGAACACCAGGTCGACCTTACCCACCAGGCGCCGAAACGCGGTCTCGTCGCCGTAGCCCGAGGTGTCCAGTACCACGTGTTGCCGGTCAAGCCCCTCAATCACCGCTTCCACAAACTCGGACTGCTGCAGCGGTTCGCCGCCGGAGAAGGTCACTCCGCCACCCCCGTCGCGCAGAAGGTCCGCCTGAAGGTTCAGACGCGCCGCCAGTGCCGCTGCCTCGAACCGTTGCCCCACCAGGCGCTCTCCCCCGGCACTGCGCAGCACCTGCGGTTCCGACGCCAGCCCCTCGGGATTGTGGCACCAGGCACAACGCAGCGGGCAACCTTTCAAGAATACGGTCGTGCGCAGGCCCGGCCCATCAAATACCGCGAATTCCTTGATGTCGAAAACAACCCCGGTTACACCCACATTGCACCCCGTTTGCTCCAGAACCGGAATACCTGCCCGGCAACATACACCACCGCGGGGGGAAGGAAGGAAGGGAGGAAGGAAGGGAACGGACCAAACGGACCAAACGGACAGAACGGACCAAGCGGGGGAAACGGGGAAAGGGGAGGAAGGCGAGCCGCAGATTTCCTGGCGGCGGAGGCTCGCAGGCGGGGCTGTCGGTGGTCTATTACGCCATGCGCTTCTGGAAGAGTCGTCAGCAGGTCGGCCTTGCCGCCGTGATCATGGGTGTGAGCATCCTGTTGTCGCGCGTCATGGGGCTACTGCGTGACAAGGTCATCTCCTACCTGTTCGGCGCCAGCGGCGAATCGGACCTCTACTTTGCCGCCTTTGTCATTCCCGACTTCATCAACTACCTCCTGGCCGGGGCCTACTTCTCCATCACCCTCATTCCGCTGTTGTCCCGTTCCTTTGCGCGGGACCGCGACGATGGCTGGCGCTTCTTTTCCACGGTCTTCACCTGGGTCACCGTGGTCATTGTGATCCTCACCGGGGTGGCGATGGTGTTGGCGCCGCGCCTGGCGCATCTGGCCGCCCCGGGGTTGCCGCCGGAGTCTCTGCCGCGCCTGACGCACTTTCTGCGCCTCATCCTGCCGGCTCAAATCTTCTTCCTGCTGGGCTCGTGCTTCACCGCCATCCTCTATCTGCGCAAGCAGTTCCTGGCGCCGGCCCTGACCCCGCTGATCTACAACGGCATGACCATCGTCGTCGGTCTGCTACTGCGCGGCCGGGGGATGGAAGGATTCTGCTGGGGGGTGTTGCTGGGGGCGTTGCTGGGCAACCTGCTCATTCCCTACCTGGCCGTGCGCTATGGCGAGGGGCTGCGGCTGCGCCTCTCGTGGTCGCATCCTGACCTGCGGCGCTTCTGCATCCTGGCACTGCCGCTCATGATCGGCCAGTCGATTGTGATGATGGATGAGCAACTGGTGCGCGTTTTCGGCTCCCTGGCCGGGGTTGGCGCGATCAGCTGGCTCAGCTACGCGCGGCGCATCATGATGGTGCCTGTCGGCGTCGTGGCGCAGGCCGCCGGCGTGGCCTCTTACCCCTTCCTGGCCGAACTCGCCGCCAAGGGCGATACGGAGCGGCTGCAACGCACCTTGAACACCGCGCTGCGGAATCTGCTGACCTTGCTCATCCCGCTGTCGGTGTGGATGATGGTGGTCGCCGAGCCGACCATTCGGCTGATCTTCCAGCAGGGTCGCTTCAGCGCCGCCGACACGCAGCAGACGGCCCTGCTACTCCGGATTTTCCTGGCGGTCGTCTTCTGCTGGGGATTGCACCAGCTCATCGGCCGGGCCTTCTACGCCCGGGGGGATACTCTCTCGCCGGCCGTCATAGGCACTCTCGCGACGCTGGTTTCGGCGCCTGTCTTCATCGTCTGCGCCAAGCACTTCCAGGCGACCGGGGTGGCCGTGGCCAGCGTCGGCTCGATCGCGCTGTACACCCTGGCGCTGGCGCTCTGGTGGCGACGGCGCTTTGGCCCTGGCATCTTCGCCTCGCTGGCCGGGGCCGGGCTGAAACTGGTTCTTCTGGCCCTGCTTGCGGCCGTGCCTGCCGCAGTGGTGGTTTACTCCGAAAGACGGTTCTGTGGGGGCCTGTCACTGCGCGGAGCCGCGTATGCGATCAGCGCCAGCGGCGCCGCCTTTGCAGTTCCCTTCGTGCTGCTCTCAAGCCGTTTCGTTCCGGCCCTTGTCCGGCCCTACCTGGAACGACTTGGCCCGGCGGGACGCTGGCTGCTCCGCTGAGCCGTGGTGCCGTCCTTGCTCGCGATGCAGCAACCCTCCTGAGTAGCATCGGGGCCCGGCCTCGGTCCTGAGTTGAATCAGGGCCGCGAGCCGGTCGCGGGCGCCTGCCAACGGGTGCAGGCGATGTGGGTAATGCCTTCGGCACGGTCGGTAAAGTAGTACAGCGTCACGATCGTGCCGTCGGGCAGCACCGTGCTCACGGGGTAGCCGAGGTCGTAGCCCGCGCCGTCATTACGCAGCACGATGACGTGATCCGTATCCCAGGTCAGGCCATCGTCCGCGGAGATGACGGCCCGCACCCCAAACGGGGCATGTCGGTAGCCGTAGGTCAGCACCAGCCGACCATCCGCCAGCCGCACCATGCCGCTGGGCGGGTGGCCGACGATGCCCGACGGGGCCGCCGTCCAGCTGCGACCACCATCGCGCGACAGCGCCTGCCAGAGCTGATCGTCGCCACCCTCAACCCGGGTCAGCAGCCAGATCACGCCGGCGCCGGTCTCATGGACCAACGTCTCCTCGGTGAAGTGCAGCTTCGCCTCGGGGTCACTCATCACCCGCACAGCAGTCGCGCTGCGCCCATCCTTGGTCGTGGTCACGAACACCGCGCCGGAGTCGTCCTTCCCCGTGCGGACCATGAAAGCGCGCAGGACACGGCCGTCCCGCAGTTGGACAGTGGACCAGGGTGACGAACAGGAGACATAGGTGTCCAGTTCGGCGATCTCACTCTTCTGCCAGGTCTTGCCCGCGTCTTCCGAACGCGCCAGGAAGCCGCCACTGTTGATCGCAAACCAGTCCGGCTTGTAGGTTCCCGGCGTCTCGATGTTGTACTTGCCCTCGTAGGTGGCGCGCTGCTCGGGCGGAAACCAGCGCCGCCAGTTCTGGCCAATCCGTACCAGGGCCCCATCGGCGGCCTTGAACGTGTCGCCCGGGCGCGGCCCGACCGCGCGGTCCGGAATGCGTTCGACCTCCTCCCAGGTGCGACCCCCATCGCGGCTCACCATCTGGCCGCGGGTCGAATCCAGAGTCTCATGGTGAGTGACCACCAACTTCTTCGAAAAGGAGGTATAAAGCCATCCCGTTTCCGGGTCCCAACTCAGGCTGGGAAAGGGCGCGTAGACGCCGCGCTGCCGGAACACGACAACCTGCTCGGCGCTGCTGATCTCGGGCCACTTGGCGCATAGCGCTGCGACGCCATCGGTCCAGGCCACCCACTGCCAGAGGGCTTCGCCCTGACTGTCGCTGGCCCCGCTGCCAAAGCTGAAACGGTTGCGGCCTTCGTGAGCCGGAAAGGTAAACGTGCCGGCGGCGTCGAGGACCTGCTTGCCGTCCACCGAGACGCGGACGTCAGCGCCCTTGATGTCCACCTGGACCTCATGGAAGGCATCGGTGGTGTCCAGTGCCGCCGAGAGTTTCGCCCGATAGAGTTCCAGCCGGTCGGGATAAAGGGTGAGCAGATCCTCATGCACGCCGTCGCTGAAGCCGATCATGGCCCCCGCCAGGCCAGTGCAGCGCACCACGCGCACCGCGGCGCGGCACGAGGCGCCCAGTTCCGGGTCAGCATTCCAGGCGCGGTCGAAGACCAGCAGGTCGCCTTTCTCCGAGCCGACATCGGTGATCCGCAGCGCCCCGTCCTGCAAGGCGACCGTAAGCCGTGGGTTGGCTGGCAACTGGCGCATCAGCGTCGGCGAACCGGGCAGGCTCAGGTCGTCACGGCGCCAGGCGCGCGCGTCGTCCTGGGCCGTGAGCCTGAGGGCCAACCCGCCCGCTACCGCGAAGATCAGCAGACCTTGAATCGTCATGCTCGTGCCCCTCTATTCTTGATGCGCTCCCGCGTGCTCCAAACCACCCAATATGCCCCCCCACCATGGCCAATCAACCCAACGCTTCCCCCGAGCAGGGCTGTTTCAAGAAACCGGGCTGGGCGGCGCAACACCCCGTGGTCTGTCTGCCGTATCTGGTGGCGCGAGAATACCCGCCGTCAGGCATGGCACAGGCGCCAAGCCAAGGCGGTGTCGCGGTCGCCG
>CAILKC010000506.1 GCA_903834675.1 uncultured Victivallales bacterium
GGTGCCCGGTTTCAGCGCCGTAGGTGCGGCCATCCCTCAGCCCAGCCCAGGGGGCTGGGTAACAGGTTCCACGTGCCCGAGCCCTGAAGGGGCGCAATAGCCCCCGTGATGTCGGCCCTTTGGGCCTCGGTGTCCGGTTTTAGCGTCGTAGGTGCGGTCGTCGAGGCGCCAGCCCGCCTTCTGTGGAGCCGCGTTGATTCCGTTTCCTGCTGGGTAAGACCTTCGCGCCGAACGGGCGTACATTAGGCGACCGGCGGCGGGCGCGACGGGCCGTGGGGCTGTGGCTTGTGGGGTCGGCTGTCAAGGGGAGTCAAAGACATGGCTACGCTCAGGGTCGAGTCGGTGCGCTGCATCTTCAGGGACGAAGAGCACAACGCCTTCACGGATCTGTGCTCGTTCAAAGGCTGGATTTACCTGACCTTCCGAAGCTGTCCGGAGGGCCACGGGATCAGCCGTAAGGCGCGCATCCGGGTCCTGCGGAGCGCCGATGGGAACGAGTGGGCGCCGATGGCGGAGTTTGGCGTGCCAGACCGCGATGCGCGGGACCCGCATTTCCTAGCCTTCAATGGGCGGCTGTTCGTGTACACGGGGACCTGGTTGTGCCCGGAGGGTTGGACCGCCTACAACATCAACGATCATCTGGGTTACGGCGCCTGGACGGACGACGGGGTGACCTGGCAGGGGCCACGCTCGCTGGAGGGCACCTACGGGCACTACATCTGGCGCGCCGCGGCGTTTGGGGGTCGCGCCTACCTCTGCGCCCGCCGCAAGCAGGATTTTGCGCACCACGACTCTGGCAGCGAGGGGGGCGAGGGCACCGTGGCAGCCATGCTGGAGAGCGAGGACGGCCTGATCTGGCGGTATTGCGCCGCGTTTACCGAGTCCTGGGGCGACGAGACCGCCTTTGTGTTTGGCCCGGCCGGCGAGGTGACGGCGCTGGCCCGACGCCTGAGCAACCACGTGGCCATGGTCTGCCGCTCCCGTCCCCCCTACACCGTCTGGGAGCGCCATGAGTTGGACCGCTACGTGGGCGGCCCGCTGCTGGCCGCGTGGAATGGCCGCCTGCTGGTGGGCGGGCGCAAGAGCCTCGGCCCGGCCGTGACCGCGCTCTACTGGCTCGAGGGCAACCGCCTGGTCGAAATCTGCGAACTGCCCAGCGGCGGCGACACCTCTTACCCCGGTTTCGTACAACTCGATGAGCACCAGGCGTTGCTGTCCTATTACTCCAGCCACGAGACCGGCGGCACGGCGCAGCGGGCCGCTATCTACCTGGCCCGTCTGAGCCTGGAGCCCTGAGCCGCAGGCAGCGGCAGGGCAAGGAAGGGTCGAGGGTGAGACTCCAGATGAGCAACGGGTGTTACCAAACCGCATTCCTGGGCTGGGTTGCCTTCCTGATGGCGGCCTTGGCGGCCAGCGCGGCTGACTGGCCCATCTACCGCGGGGATGCGCGTTTGAGTGGGCGTGCCGACGGCACCCTGCCAGCGGCGCCGGTTCGGCGCTGGTCCGTAGCGCTGGGGCGGACGCTCAAGAGCAGCCCGGTCGTGTCCGGGGGACGCATCGTGATCGGCGCGGATGACGAGACCTTACGCTGCCTGGCCCTCGATAGCGGCAAGGCGCTGTGGCAGTTCAAGACCACGGGCACGGTGGAAGGCCCCGCGCTGATCTCGGCCGACCTGGCGCTGGTGGGCACGGACAAGGGCGTGCTTCACGCGGTCGCGCTGGCCACGGGCGAATCGCGCTGGTCCTTCAAGGCCGAGGACCGGATTGTCGGGGGTGCGAACCTGGCGCTCGCCGCGGACGGCTCCCGGCGGCTGCTGGTAGGCAGCTATGACATGAAGCTCTACTGCCTGAGTGCGGCAACCGGCGCCAAGCTCTGGTCGTTTGAGACGGCCAACTACGTCAACGCGACGCCGGCCGTGGAGGGTCCGCGGGTCATCTTTGGCGGCTGCGATGGGCTGCTGCACATTCTCTCGGCCGAGGACGGACACGAGTACCGTTCGGTCGAGGCGGGTTCCTATGTGGCGGCGCCGGTGGCCGTAGAGAACGGGCGGGCCTACCTGGGGCAGTACGGCGGCGAGGTACTCTGTGTGGATCTCGAGACCGCGGCGGTACGTTGGCGGGTGTCGCCTGGCACTGCGGCGGAGGCCATTCTTGGACCGCTGGCGATCTGCGGGGATCAGGTGGTGGCCGGCTCCCGCGACGGCTCAGTCTACGCCTTGGACCGGGCCACGGGGGCGACGCGCTGGTCCTATCGCAGCGGCGGCGCCGTCGACTCCGGGGCGGTGGCGTGTGGAGAGCGGGTACTGTTCGGCAGCGCGGACGGGCGGGTGTACCTGCTGTCGGCCAAGGATGGCGCCAAGCTCTGGAGTTATGAGATTGGGGCGGCCGTGTCGACGGCGCCTGCCGTGGTTGACGGGTGCTTCCTGGTGGGGGCGGAGGACGGCTCGCTCCATGCCTTCGGCGTGGCGACGGCACCCGTGACCGGAGATCCCACTACCGGCGGGGGCCGGTGATTCATGGTTGAGCGCGGTCAGGGGCGGGGTCATCGGCGAGGGTCTGGGCCGCGATCTGTTCGGCGCGGACGGCGGGATGGTGGTAGCGCAGGCGGTTGGTGAGTAGCCCCGTCGTCCGGATGGCGCCCACCGGGCACCACTGCATACAGGCAAAACACCATTCACAGCGGCTCCCCCAGGTCGGTTTGTCGCCGTCAAGGCGGATGTTTCCCACCGGGCAGACCCGGGCGCAGAGGCCGCAGGCGGTGCAGTGGTCCGCGACGCGAAAGTCCTTGCCGGCGGTAGGGAAGAAGCGGGCCGCGGCACGATGCACGGCCGCCAGGGCCCAGGCCGTGGGCGCCAGGCTGTCCTGGCGCACGCCGCGCCGACCCTCCCGCACGGCCCTGGCAATGTGCGCAACTCGCTGGTCGAGACGGCGCAACAACGGCGCGGTCCGATGCAAGGTCAGGCGGACGTCCACGGGCGAAAAGCTCTCGGGCATCAACACCGTCCATCCCGCCGCCAGGGCGACCCCGCGACCGCTGAGCACGGCTGCCGCCTCGCGATGCACATTGCCGGGGATGACCCCGGGGGTGGCTACCGTGAAGACGTAGGGATCCGCCTCCAGGGGGACCGCTGCGAGAAAGCGCCGGATGATGTTGGGCAGGCCAAAAGCGTACACCGGAAAGACGATGCCGACCACCCGGGCAGGCTTTGGCCGCTCCTGCAGCGCCTGGGCCACCGGCACCACCTCCATCCCGCCCAGGGCCTCGCCCAGCGCGGTCGCCACGGTCAAGGAGTTGCCGGAACTGGAGAACCAGTAGAGCACCGAGGAATGCGTTGCCGCCATAGGCTATACCCGCGCCGCCGTCTGGACCTGAAGAAGACTCTGTCTACCGCTATACCGCGCACTCTGACCGCTGCCACGGCCACAGTGTTCCCGGCGCGGGGCGCAGGTCAGCTCCGTGGGTGGTGACGACTCAGGTCCTGGGTTTCAGGAAACGGCGAGACGGCGAGACGGGGAAACGGCGACTTGAGGAGACGGAGAGGGAGACGACGGAGAGAAAAACAGGGTCCAGGGTTCAGTTGGCGCCGGACATACTGATGGGCGAACCGCCGTCGCCGTGCCGGTGATTCTGCGGTTCGTCATTGGCCATTGGTCATTCGGCATTCTGCGGTTCTCATACACGCCGTATTCATACATCTTTCATGCGTCTGGCATGGCCCTGGTTTCGGCTGACCGCTACACTCCGGTAGCTGCTTCCGGGGTGCCCGGCAAGGAGATCTGGACAGGTATCGGTATGACGCGCTCTCGCCTGCTGCAAATCGGGATCCTGATCCTCTTCGTGAGCTGCGCTTTTCTGGCGTTTCGGGGCGGGGCTCCCGACCAGGGGCTCTTCCTGTACTGCGGGGCGGGCCTGCGGCCGGCGATGGAGGACCTGCGTCAGGACTTCACTCAGCGCACGGGGGTGCCGGTGCTGGTGTCCTATGCCGGGTCAGGGTGCCTGCTGTCGATGCTGACCTTTGCGCGTAGCGGGGACCTGTACATGCCGGGCGAGCGCTACTACGTCGACCAAGCCAAGGCGGCCGGGCACCTGAAGGACGACGCGACAGCGGCCTACTTTGTGGCGGTGGTCATGGTCCAGAAAGGGAATCCGAAGGGCATTCGTTCCTTGCAGGACTTGGCGCGGGCGGATGTCCGGGTGGGCATCGGGCATCCCGACAGCGTCGCTTGCGGGCTGGTTGCAAAGAAGATTCTGGAGAAGGCCGGACTGTGGGCCGCGGTGAAGGCGAATATCGACGCGCGAGGGGCCTACACGGGCGCGGCGATGGAGCTGAGCAATGCGCTCTCGTTGAAGGCGTTGGATGCCGCCATCAACTGGGATGCGATGGCCTTCCCGGTGCTGAAGGACGTGGACATTCTGACCCTCCCGCGGGAGCAGAACATTGATGTGCCTGTACCGCTGGCGGTGCTGACCTGGACTCGGCAGAAGGAGGTGGCGACCCGTTTCGTCGACTTCGCTCTGTCGGAAACCGGGCGGGTTCATTTTGCGAAGCACGGTTACCACACGGCCATGGAGCCCTATGTTCTCCCCTACTATGGCACCACGGTTCTGGAGTAGCCCGGCTCAGGCCTGGCAGCCCAGAGCGGTTTCAGGAAAGAGGCTCCGGCAAGACCTGGCCGATGTCTGCCAGGGCCCCGCGTGCCCCACTGGAGCCCGCGATGCCAAGCCCGTTCCGGGCGGGTTCGCGGTATCCGCCGTCCGCCAGGGCCCCGCGTGCCCCACTGGAGCCCGCGATGCCAAGCCCGTTTCGGGCGGGTTCGCGGTATCCGCCGTCCGCCAGGACCCCGCGTGCCCCACTGGAGCCCGCGATGCCAAGCCCGTTCCGGGCGGGTTCGCGGTATCCCCATATACGGCGGAAGCCCCGGCAGGGCCGGTGCGGACCGCCGGCTCCAGGCAGGCGGCATTGCGTGGGGCCATGGCGGGGTTGCTTTGGGCGATGGTGGCTGGCTGCGGCCCGGCGGCGGCGCCAGCGCCGCGGGCGCTGCTGTTGTACTGCACCCCGGCGGTGGAAGCCCAGGCGCGGATTTTGAAGCGGGTCATCGAGCAGGATGGGGTTTGGCAGGTGGTATTGGCGCCGATGACGGGGGCCGACCTAATGAGCGCTCTGGAGGGCCTCAAGACCGGAGATTTTGCGGTATTCGCAGGGTCACGGCTGCGCGACCAGTTAGCGGAGCGCAAGCTCCTTCGTGGCGAACCGGTCGGCTACCCGCTGAGCGTCGGCGCGGTCGCGGCGCGGCCGCTTGAGCTCGCCGACCTGGGCAAACCGGGCCTGCGCCTGGGCGGCGGCGGCAAGGATGGCGACCTGACGGCGGCGGTGGGGCGGGTACTGCCAGCGGACCTGGGTCGGCTGGTCGAGGCCAACACGCGACAGCGCAGCGAGCGGAGCGAGGAGTTGCTGCGGCTGGTGCGGCTGGGGGCGCTGGATGCCGCCTTCGTCTGGGATACGCCGCCGCCGACGGACCTGCGCCGGCTGCGCCTGCCGCCCGATCCTTTGCCCTGTTCTTTACAGCTCGTTGCCCTGAGTTGCTCGCGGCTCTCGCAGGCCGATTCCGCGGCGCTGCTGGCGACACTGCGGGATGAGCCGGTTCGCCGCGCTCTGCGTGGGGAAGGCAAGCGCCAGGAGGCGACGACGCCATGAGTGCAGCCACCCGAGCACGCCTCAGTGCCGCCGACCGGATCTTCCGGATGACCTTCGGCGGCATGCTGGCCCTGGCCGTGGTGGTCATCACGCTGACCCTGGGCGGCATGGCGGCCTACGTGGACTGGCCCGCCTATGTGCGCTGGGCCTGCACCACACCGGAGGGGCATACCTTCCTGAATCAGGTGGGGGCGTCGTTGCAGCTGAGCTTCGTGACCTCGATTACGACGACCTTCCTGTCCCTGATCATCGGCATTCCGGCCGCCTACGCGCTCTCGCGCTTCAAGTATCCGCTGCCGCTGCTGGTGGACACGATTCTGGATTTGCCGATCGTGCTGCCGCCGCTGGTGGCGGGCGTGGCCCTGCTGACGGTGCTGCGCTACTGGCTGGGGCCGCTGTTCGATGCCATGGGGATACAGGTGCATTACACCGCCCGGGGCATCGTGGTGGCGCAGTTGTTCATCGCGGCGCCGTTCGCGGTGCGGGCGATCAAGGCGGCGTTCGACGATATTTCGCCGCGTTACGAGGAGGTGTCTCGCACCCTGGGCTGCACGCCGTTTCAGGCGTTTCGGCTGGTGGGTCTGCCGCTGGCGCGGCATGGCATCCTGGCCGGCGCGATCATGACCTGGGCGCGCGCAGTGAGCGAGTTTGGCCCCATTCTCATCTTCTGCACGGCTTCGGAGAAGACCGCGGTGCTGCCGATCCGCGTCTACCTGTTCAACTCGGCGGGCGATGTGGCCGGGGGGGTGGTCACCAGCGTGATCCTGATTGTCATGGCCGCCGCGGCGCTGCTGACCTTCAAGCTCTTGGGAGGCTCCCGGCTCAGTCTGTAGAAAGAGGTCCTGGCCGCACGCTATGGTACGCATCGAACAACTCAGCGCGACCCTCGGCGAGTTCCAGTTGCGGGACATCGAACTGGACATCCGCGACCGCGAGTACTTCGTGGTTCTCGGGCCGACCGGGGCCGGCAAGACGGTGCTGCTGGAGTGCATCGCCGGCCTGACCTGGCCGGACGCGGGACGCATCTGGCTGGGCGGGCGCGAGGTGACGGCGCTGCCGCCGGAACAGCGCCGGGTGGGATACCTGCCGCAGGATTATGCGTTGTTTCCCCATCTGACGGTACGGGAGAACCTCGGCTTCGGCCTGCTGGTGCGGCGGCGCTCGGCGGAGATTCCCGCGAAGATCGCCCGGTTTGCCGAACTGCTGGGCCTCGAGCCGCTGCTGGATCGTCTCCCGTCTCGCCTGAGCGGCGGCGAAAAACAGCGCGTTGCTTTGGGAAGAGCCCTGGCCATCGACCCGGAAATCATGCTGCTGGACGAACCGCTCTCCGCGCTGGATGTCGCTACCCGCGAACGCATTGGCGACGAACTCCGGCGCCTCCACGATCGCACCGGGATCACCTCGCTGCACATCTGTCATAACTTCGATGAGACCCTGCGCCTGGCCGACCGGGTGGCGCTCATGCACCAGGGGCGAATCGTGCAGGTGGGGACGCCGGACGACATCCTGCGCCGGCCGAATGGCCTGTTTGCCGCGGGCTTTGTGCGGGCCGAGAACATCTTCGCGGGGGTGGCGGACGAGACCGGGCCGCTGGCGCGCCTCCGCCTGGGTACGGCGACTCTGCGGGCCGCGGTGGCCTTTCGCGGCGCGCTGTATGCGACCATTCGTCCGGACGATGTGGAGATCGAGCCGCCGGAGGCAGCGAGCGTCGGCGAGCCGAACCGCTGGCGGGCGACGGTCGAGCGGGTGGAGGTCAGGGGTGACGGCTATGCGTTGCGGACCGCGGGGGCTTTGCCGGTCACCGCCTTTGTCAGCCGACCGCAGTGGCGGCGTTGCCAGTACGCCCCAGGCAGCGCGGTGGGCCTGCATCTGCCCCCCGCGGTCATTCACGTCTTCCCGGCGGCGGGAGCCGACCGTTTTGGGGCAGGGGGAGACGAGGGCGGTTCGCAGCCAGCAGGAGGAACACTACCATGAAGATTCGGGTTGAGTATGTGGCTCAGGTCAAGGAGGCCGCGGGGCGGTCGGGCGAGGTGCTCGAGTTGCCCGGCGACGCCTCGGTGCTCGACCTGCTCCGCCGCGTGGCCAAGACGCACGGCGAGCGGCTGAGCGGACTGGTCCTGGATGCGGCGGGGGAGCTCCGGCCCAGCGTCCTGGTCTTCGTCGGCGATGAGCAGTTCGACCTGGACGAACCACGGCCGCTGCGGGACGGTGACACGGTGACGGTCATGTCACCCCTGGCCGGGGGCTGAAGCAGGAGGCGCAGGCGATGGCGAAGCGTGTGGCATTGACCGCAGCGGATCGGGCCCGGTACGAGTGGCAGATGTGGACGCCGGGCTTTGCCGAAGCGGGCCAGGAAAAGCTCAAGGGCGCCAGCGTGCTGGTCTCCCGTTGCGGAGGCCTGGGCGGCGTCGCCGCCTATGAGCTGGCGGCCGCAGGCATCGGGCGGCTCGTCATCGCTCATGGCGGGAATCTCAAACTCGCCGACCTTAATCGCCAGATTCTGATGACCACCGACGGGCTCGAGAAGCCGCGCATCGAGTCCGCTTGCCGACGGCTGGCGGAGTTGAACCCGACGATCGAGATCGTGGGCGAACCGGCCAATATCAGCGAGGACAACGTGGCGCGCCTGGTGGGCGGCGTGGACGTGGTGGTCAGCGCCGCGCCGCTGTTCATCGAGCGCTTCCTGCTGAACCGGGAAGCGGTGCGTCAGGGCAAGGTGATGGTGGACGCAGCCATGTATGATACCACGGCCACGGTGACGACCCTCATCCCGGGGAAGACTCCCTGCCTGGCCTGTCTGTATCCCGAGGACCCACCGGCCTGGCGGCGGCAGTTCCCGGTGTTCGGCGCCACCTCTGGCACCGTCGCCTGCATCGCGGCGCTGGAGGCGATCAAGGCCATCGCCGGATTCGGCGCCCTGCTGGCCGGCGAATTGCTGATTATCGATCTGGCCAATCTCAGCTTTCGGAAGATGAAAGTGCGGCGTAATCCCACCTGCCCGGTGTGTGCCGGCGTGGGGGAACGGTGAACGAGGTGCTCTCCGGCCATGGATACAACCAGTAGCCCAGAAACCGCCGTCAGCGAGCCCAGCGGCGGCGCGGAACACGGCCGTTCGCGACGTCCGGCGGCACGCTCGTGGCTGGGTCTGGCCGGAATCGCGCTGACGCTGGGCTTCACGGCCTTCTTGTTTTTGCCCCTGGCGGCGCTGTACTTCCACGCTCCTCTGCGGCTGCTGAAGTCGGCCGAGTGCTGCTGGCTGGTGCAGCAGGCGTTGTTGCTGTCACTGGTGACCAGCCTGATCACGACGGCGCTGACCTTTGTGATCGGCACGCCGGTGGCCTACACCCTGGCCCGCGTGCCCTTCCGTGGTCGGCGCTTGGTTGAGGCGCTGCTGGAGTTGCCGCTGACCCTGCCCCCGGTGGTAGCGGGCGTGGCTCTGCTGCTGGTATTTGGGCGGCGCGGTTACCTGGGCCGGCATCTGGAGGTCATGGGCCTGGGGCTGTCGTTCACCCAGGCAGCGGTGGTCATGGCGCAGTTTGTGGTCGCGTCGCCGTACTACATCAAGGCGGCTACCGGCGCCTTTGCGATGGTTCCGGAGAACCTCTTGCGGGCCTCGCGCACGCTGGGGGCGGGGCCCCTGCGTCGACTCTGGACGGTGATCCTGCCCCTCTGCCGCCGCGGCCTGCTGGCCGGCCTGGCCATGACCTGGGCCCGAGCCATGGGCGAGTTCGGCGCTACCATCATGTTCGCCGGCAGTTTCCCCGGTCGCACGCAGACCATGCCGCTGGCCATCCTGGCCACCCTGAATCAGGACCTGCACGCCGGCATCGTCCTGGCCGTGGTCATGCTGACGGTCTGTCTGCTGGTCTTCGTGGTGGCGCGACGCCTGCTGCAGCCCGCCCTGGAGATGGGCGCTCGCCGCGAGGAGGCCGCGGAGAGCCGCGGCGGGCGCCTGGCGGGGCCTCCCGCTCAGGAGGGCGGCTGAGCATGGAACCTGTGATGTCCCGGATCTGCCTGCGCCGCGCCTTGCGCCACTTTGATCTCGACGTCGAGTTCGAGGTGGCGCCCGGCGAAGTGGTGGTGATCGTCGGGCCCAGCGGCGCCGGCAAGACCTCCATCCTGAATTGCGTGGCCGGCCTGGACACGCCCGACTGCGGGCGCATCTGCCTCGGCGCTCACACCGTCTTCGATGCGGCGACGGGGGTCTGCGTTCGCCCTGAGGCCCGTGAGGTGGGCTATGTCTTTCAGGACTATGCGCTGTTTCCGCATCTGACCGTCCGCCAGAACGTCGCCTATGGTCTGCGGGCCCGTGGCCGCTCGGCGGCGGACTGCGGGCCAAAGGTCGACGCGCTGCTTGCTCTGCTGCGCCTCCGCGACCTGGCCGAGGCCTACCCGGCGCGCTTGTCGGGCGGCGAGCAGCAACGGGTGGCGCTGGCCCGCGCCTTGGCCATCGAGCCGAAGGTCTTGCTGCTGGATGAGCCCCTGGCAGCCCTGGACACGACCTCCCGCAAGCACGTCCGGCGCGAACTGCGGCAACTGCTGCGCCAACTGGGCGTGGCGGTGATCCTGGTGACGCACGATTACGAGGATGCCCTGGTGCTGGGTCGGCGTATCCTGGTGATGGAGAAGGGCCGCATCAGCCGCTCCGGCTCCCATGAGGAACTGCTGCTGCACCCACGCTCACGCTTCGTGGCGGACTTCACCGGGGTGAATTACTTCGAGGGGACGGTCGAACCGGGCGGGGACCAGCCGCGGCAGGTGCGCCTCGGCGAGGCGACGCTGCACGTGCTGACCGAGCTCGAGGGCGAGGTGAGTGTGTCGTTCTTCCCCTCCGACGTGACGGTCAGCCTCGAGGAACCGCACACCTCGGCGCGGAATCTGTTCCGCGGGCCGATTCGAGAGGTGGCCAACCTGGGCGGTCGGCTGCGGGTCCAGATCGAGGCGGCCCTGCCGGTGGTGGCGGACATCACCGCCGATGCCTACGGCGCTCTCGGCTTGCACGAGGGAATGCCCGTCTATGTGGCCATCAAAGCCACCAGCATCCGGGTCTCGGAGTGAGCGGGAGAAACCTCGACCCCGCTTCGTGACGTCGCCACTGTGTCAATATGGCGCTAATTGGCGCGCCTAAACCGGCCTGTAGGCGGCCTGCCTATGTGCTGTAAACTATTTGGGTTTATTTGGTTGAGCATCAACATCAAGTCCTGGCAGCGGGCTTGCTATGAAACGGCGAGTTTAGTCAGATGACGATCTTCATGAAAGGGCACTGCCATGGACCTTGAGAAATACACGGAGAAAAGCCGCGAGGGGTTGACGGCAGCGCAGCAGTTGGCGGCGGCGCAGAACCATCAGGAGGTCGGCGTCACGCATTTGCTGCGCGCCTTGCTGAATCAGCGCGATGGGCTGATTCCGGCCTTGCTCACCAAGGCTGGCGCCGATCCGGTGGCGTTGGGGACCGCGGTGGACCGTGAGTTGGCGCGTCTGCCGCAGGTGCAGGGCCCGGGCGCCGGGCAGGTCTACGTTTCGCGCGAGGTGGGGCAGACGCTGCAGGCCGCGGAACAAGAGGCGGCGGGGCTCAAGGATGAGTACGTCAGCGTCGAGCATCTGCTCTTGGCCCTGCTGGAACAGGGCGGGCGCGCCACCATGGCGCTACGGGCTGCCGGGGTGGACCGCAGTGCCATCCTCAACGCGCTCAAGGAGGTCCGCGGCAATCAGCGGGTGACCAGCGCCACGCCGGAGGGCACGTTTCAAGCCTTGGAGAAGTACGGGCGGGACCTGACCGCTCTGGCGGCGCAGGACAAGCTCGATCCGGTCATCGGGCGCGACGAAGAGATTCGGCGGGTGGTCCAGATTCTCTCGCGGCGCACCAAGAACAACCCGGTGCTGATCGGCGAGCCGGGGGTGGGCAAGACGGCGATCGTCGAAGGCCTGGCCCTGCGCATCGTGCATGGCGATGTTCCCGAAGGGCTCAAGAATCGGCGGGTTGTGGCCCTGGATATGGGGGCGTTGATCGCGGGGGCCAAGTACCGCGGCGAGTTCGAGGAGCGCCTCAAGGCGGTGCTGAAGGAGATCACCTCGGCGGCGGGGGAGATCATCCTGTTCATTGATGAACTGCATACCGTGGTTGGCGCCGGGGCCGCGGAGGGCGCCATGGATGCCGGCAACCTGCTGAAGCCGATGCTGGCGCGAGGCGAATTGCACTGCATCGGGGCCACCACCTTGGACGAGTACCGCCTGCACATCGAGAAAGACAAGGCGCTCGAGCGGCGTTTCCAGACCGTCCTGGTGACGCAGCCCTCGGTCGAGGAGACGGTATCGATCCTGCGCGGCCTGCGGGAGCGCTACGAGGTGCATCATGGCGTCAAGATCCGCGATGCCGCCCTGGTCACCGCCGCGGTGCTCTCGGACCGCTATGTGGCGGACCGTTTTCTGCCCGACAAGGCGATCGATCTGATGGATGAGTCGGCCGCCCGCCTGCGCACCGAGATCGACAGTCGGCCCCGGCCGCTGGACGAGGCGGCCCGGCGGCAGATGCAGCTTGAGATCGAGCTGACCGGCCTGCGTCACGAGAAGGACACCGCCTCGCGGCAGCGCCTGGAGAAGCTCGAAAAGGAGCTGGCCGACGTCAAAGCGCGCACCGATGCCCTGCAAGCCCGCTGGGAGGCCGAGAAGGGCGCTATTAAGGAATTGCGCGACATGCGCGAGGCGCTGGAACTGGCCCGCTCACAACTGGCGCGCGCCGAGCGCGTCTATGACCTCAACCGCGCCGCCGAACTGCGCAATGGCACCCTCCCCAATCTCGAACGGCAGATCGCCGACGCCGAGGCCAAGATCAAGAGTGGCACGGGCGAGCGCCTGCTGAAGGAGGAAGTCGACGAGGAGGACATCGCCGAGATCGTCAGCCGCTGGACGCAGATCCCGGTCAGCCGGCTGGTGCAGGGCGAGCGCGAGAAGCTGCTGAAGCTGGGCGAGCGCCTGCATGAGCGCGTCATCGGCCAGGACGAGGCGGTGACCGCGGTTGCCGATGCCATCCTGCGGGCTCGGGCCGGGCTCAAGGATCCGCGCCGACCGGTGGGCAGTTTCATCTTCCTCGGGCCCACCGGGGTGGGCAAGACCGAGCTGGCCAAGACGCTGGCGGAGGCCCTGTTCAACGACGAGCGGGCCATGGTCCGCATCGACATGAGCGAGTACATGGAGAAGCACGCGGTGTCGAGGCTGGTCGGGGCGCCCCCCGGCTACATCGGTTTCGAACAGGGCGGACAGCTCACCGAAGCGGTGCGGCGGCGGCCCTACTCGGTGGTGCTCCTGGACGAGATCGAAAAGGCTCATCCGGACGTGTTCAACCTGCTCCTGCAAGTCCTGGATGACGGTCGCCTGACCGACTCGCATGGCCGGACGGTCGACTTCCGCAATACGGTTATCATCATGACCTCGAACATCGGCAGCCGGGCCATTGTCGAGCACCAGGGGGCGGACTTCGAGAGCATGCGGCAGGGGGTGCTGAACGAGTTGCGGGGCGTGTTCCGGCCGGAGTTTCTGAACCGCACGGACGACGTGGTGGTGTTCCACCGGCTCGACCAGCGGCACATTCTGCGCATTGTCGAGCTGCAACTGCTGGAGTTTGCCCACCGGCTCGAAGCGCAACGCATCACGCTGGAGGTAAGCGTTGCGGCCAAGGCGGCGTTGGCCGATGAGGGCTACGATCCGGTCTACGGCGCCCGGCCGCTGAAGCGCGCCATCTCCCGGCACCTGGAGACGCCGATCTCGAGGGCCATCGTGGCCGGGAGCTTGCAGGAGGGCGGCCGAGTCCAGGTGGACCTGAAGGACGGCGAATTCGTCTGCTTGTCGCGAATGCCAGACGCCGCGGAGCGCTGAAAGCGCGGCCCTTCTTCAGCCCAGGGCGCCGCCCTGGGAATGGAATCCAAAACGAGATTGAGCCCTGCCGGGGCGGCATACCGACAGTCCATGGGCACCGCGCGGCCAGGTATGGCGCCCCTTCGGGGCTGAGAATCTGGGGTATGCAC
>CAILKC010000507.1 GCA_903834675.1 uncultured Victivallales bacterium
GACGCTGGGCGCCAGGTTCAGCCACCCGACCGTACGACCGTCCGGAAAGCCGTCGGTCGAGACGGCGCCATCCGCAAGCTCGCGACCACTATCGGGGTACTTCGCGGGAAAGTCCGGGGTTAACCTGTAGGGCCGCTGTGCGGCCGCATTCTGCGCCGGTACGGCAAGCACGCCAAGCGCCGCCGTCGGCGTTCCGGCCGGGAGGGTCACCGTCAAGCACGGTGCCAGGATAGGCGGAAGCTGCCACTCGGCCCAACCGTCAGAACCGCTGGCGACGGCAGGGATGTCCCGATCGCCCAAGCGCACCGTCGCGGCGCCGGCCACCCCAGGCGGAAAGGGGCCGACCCGGAGCTGACGCAGCACCCGCGGCTCCGGACACGGCCACTCCACCGTGCGCTCCTGGACGTCGGGGCGGCACTCCCAGAAGGCGTTCCCGTCCGGCGGCACGATCACTTCCCCCAGTTCGAGGGTCGCGCTGGATGGCCATTGCAGCTTTATCTCAAGGCAGCGGGCCAGCGTCGGGGGCAGGCTCAGCAGCCAAAAGCCGGGACCGGCAGCCGCTTGCTCCTGGAGGATCTCGGTGACCTCGACCGGCTCCCAGACGAGCGCGTCCCGCGAGGTCCGCACCTGTATCTCGCCAAGAGCCGCGCTGTCGCGTAAATGGAAGCGGAGATTGGAGACGGCCTCGAGCTGTCCCAGGTCGAGCGTCAGCTTGGCGCTGCCGGCGCTGAGCCGGACAGCCAGCTCGGGCCGCGTTCCCTGGGTGTCCCAGGCGCCATCGGTCAGTAGCCGCACCGTGGCAGCCCCCTCGGCGCTCTCGACCGTGACCGGCCGACCGGCCGCCAGCGAGGCTGGGCGCCCCGCGTAGCGGCCTCGGTGGAAGCGGAAAATGTCATCGTAGAGTTGCCGACAGTCCGGATGGCCACTCTCCGCCAGGCGACGCACCAGATCGCCGCTCTGGTACCAGGCCCGGGCGACGCCCGCCATGTACCCGTCCAACTCCGGGACGCCGTGGTTCAGGTACTGCCTCAGGTTCCAGCGGCTCTCCGGCGCCGTGAGCACGCTATCGTTCAGTTCCATCTCGACCCCCAACCCGTGTTCGCGGGCCAGGCTGGCGTTCAGCGAGAGCCGGTTGGCATCGCCCAGGCGCAGGCCGGCCGGGGGCGCCGTGAAGGCGAAATTGGGCTGCATTACCGCGACGTCGAAACCCAGCTCCCGCCAGCGCTCGAAACCGGCCGCCCGGAACCAGGGGATCCAGTACGCCTTGAGGCCCTTAGCATGCACATAGGCACAGGTCTGTTTGACGATCTCATGGTCGGGCGGGCTGATCCCTTCGTTCATCCAGTAAAAGCCCCACAGGCGCAGATGCCGGCGCGGCGTTGCCTGCCAGCGGCGAATGGCCTCGTCAACGAACCACTCGACGGCACGCTGACGGTCGGCGGGACGCGAGAGATCGGCGCTGGCGCCTTCACCGCGCAGATCACCGAACGCTGTCTGCTTGGCCGACGGGTAAGGAATCATCAGGATCACCGGCTGAGGCCGCCCCGGGGGGCCCAGAACCACCGCCGTCTGGCCGATGCAGGTGTCAAGCGCATCCAGATTGCGGCCGGAAGTCCATTCGGCCTCCAGAAAGTGCTCCCAGTCCGACTTGGTGGTCGGACCACTGATGTAGTCCGCACCCGAGGGCGCCCCACCGTATTGCAGCAGCAACCAGGCGTCGAAGAACCACTCGCGGGGCGCCCCACTCTGCGGCTCAAGGTAAGCGACGTACGGCCGGAATTGCTCGACCGACCAGGCCTTGGGCGAGGCATAGCAGAGCATCACATCCCGCCTGCCGTCCACCCCGGGGTCCGCCCTGGCGTAGTCGGCGCGGACGGCCAGCGCCCCCAAGGCCGCGGCCAGCCCAGCCAAGCAAAGCCAGTTCAAACGCCGACAGAGAAGCAGTCTTCTGCGTTGCGCCATATCGTCACCACCGTCCCGTTGCGGCAGCCCCGTCTCGTACAGGTCCAGCGCCGTCCCGGCGCGGTACGCTGTCGCGCTCCAGCACGACCGCGGGTCTGTCCGCGGGCGACACCATCACCCGGCAAGCACCCCACCGCAAGCTCGCCCGGTGAGCGGAACCCGCCGGCCTTGCATTCTGGCTCAGACCATGACATAGTGATACCATGAATAGCAATGAAAAACTAGCTATTCTTGCTGACTCTGCCAAGTACGATGCCAGCTGTGCCTCCAGCGGCGTCGTGCGCGGCGGTGCGGGCAAGGTGGGCAACGCCTCGACCGCGGGCATCTGCCACAGTTGGTCGGCCGACGGCCGCTGCGTTTCACTGCTGAAGTTGCTGCTGACCAATCACTGCATCTACGACTGCGCGTTCTGCGCCAACCGCCGCAGCAACAGCGTCCCCCGCGCCTCGCTGGAGGTCGGCGAAATCGTCGACCTGACCGTCAGCTTTTACCAGCGTAACTACATCGAGGGCCTCTTTCTCAGCAGCGGCGTCGAGCGCAGCCCGGACGACACCATGGAGCGCCTGCTCAGCGTGGCCCGGGAACTGCGCCTGCGCCGTGGTTTCGGGGGGTACATCCACCTGAAGGCGATCCCGGGCGCCAGCCCGGAACTCGTCCGTCAGGCGGGCCACTACGCGGATCGTCTGAGCGTGAACATCGAACTGCCGTCGCAGGAGTCCCTGACTCGCCTGGCTCCCCAGAAGTCCAAGGCGCACATTCTGGGACCGATGGGGGTTATCAGCGAGGGCATCGCCGAGTACCGCGCGGAGCGGCAGCGTTCGGCGCGGGCGCCCGCCTTCGCGCCGGCGGGCCAGAGCACGCAGATGGTGGTTGGCGCCAGCCCCGAATCCGACCTGCATATCCTCCAGCTCAGCGCCGCACTCTATGGGCGCTATGGGCTGAAGCGCGTGTATTACTCCGCCTACATTCCGGTCAACCAGGACAGTCGCCTGCCCGTCCTCGCCACCCCACCCCTGCAGCGGGAACACCGTCTCTACCAGGCCGACTGGCTGTTGCGCTTCTATGGTTTCACCCCCAACGAGCTGCTCAGCCGCGAGTCGCCTTGGCTGGACCTGCAACTCGATCCGAAATGCGCCTGGGCCTTGCGCAACCCCACCTTCTTCCCGGTGGAGGTCAACACGGCCTCCTATGAGCGGCTCCTGCGTGTGCCTGGCATCGGCACCCTGTCCGCCCGCCGCATCTGTGATAGCCGCCGCTACAGCGCCCTGCGACCGGAGGACCTGACCAAGCTGGGCGCGGTCGGCCGCCGCGCGCAGTTCTTTCTGACCGTCGGCGGGCGCTACCTCGCCGCGGGTGCGGTGACGCCCCAGCGCCTGCGGCACTGCCTGGTCACGGGCCACAGCGCCCATTCGGCCTGGTGGCAACCCGATCTCTTCGACTGGCGCGCCGGTCAGCCCGCGGCACTGAAGGAGGCGGCCTGCCTGTGATCGTGTACCGCTACGAGGGGTCGTTCGAGGGCCTGCTCAGTGCCTTTGCCGAAGCCCTGGCCGACCAGACGGAAGCGCCTGACTTCGCCCGGGCCTCCAGCGCCGAGGGCCTGCTCTTCGAAGGCCGGGAGGTCCCGGCGCGGCCAGACGCCGTGGCGAACCTGCTGCTCCGGCTCCAGGCCAGCGGCGGGGAAATGGTCCCGCGGACTCTGGCGACCGCCTACCTGTCCGAGCTACCCGGGATCGAACGACCCCTGTTCGACTACTGCCTCCTCACCCTCACCCGCGGCGAAGGCGTCGACGGCTGGCACTCCCACCCGGCCGTGGCGCGCGTCAACCTCGCGGCACGCCGGGTCAACCGTGAAGTTCACCGCCTCCAGGGCCTGCTGCGTTTCATGGAGACCCGTAGCGGCGTGTTCTACGCGCCCTGCGAACCTGACCACAACATCAGCATCCTGCTCGGCCACCATTTCGCGGTCCGGCTCCGGGACCAGCGCTGGATCATCCATGACTGCCGCCGCGACCTGGCGGTGTGGTGGGACGGCCAGCATCTCCAACCTGCAAACCTGGCGACCGCGCCGGGCGTCACCGCGGCCGACGGGCCAGTCCTCTCCCCGGCTGAAGCGAACGTGCAGGAGCTCTGGCGCACTTACCACGCCCGCATTGCGATCAGCAGCCGCCACAACCCCAAGCTCCAGCGTCAGTGCATGCCTGCACGGTACTGGCGCTACCTGGTGGAGATGCAGAGTTAAGGAGGCCTCGGCCCGAAACCCGCCGCGCTTCTTCCCGGCGGGCCGCTCAGAAGCGCTGAAGACACTGCCCAGGCTGCCCAACCCCCTGGAGCCGGCGGTCCTGCGTCCCGCACGCGGGAGGCTTCCGCCGTATCCCTTTTTTCGCGACCTGTGCAATAAGAGAGTCCGTCTGAAGCGCTGAAGGCGCGCTGCCATACCAGCCCAGGGCAACGCCCTGGGAGTAGAATGGTTATGGGTTTGAGCCCTGTAGGGGCGAGCCATCTACCCTACCTTCGCACCGAGGTCGCATGGTCCGCCCCTTCAGGGCTCAATCTTCGCTGTGGACGGGTACC
>CAILKC010000508.1 GCA_903834675.1 uncultured Victivallales bacterium
CGCATCTCCATTTGTCTTATGGAGAGGCGCCTGGCCTCAGGCGCGGCGGTGGCCCCCCACCGCATCTCCACCAAACCGCGGTGGAGCCCACCGCATCTCCACCAAACTGCGGTGGAGCCCACCGCATCTCCACCAAACTGCGGTGGAGCCCACCGCATCTCCACCAAACCGCGGTGGCCCCCCACCGCATCTCCACTGGATTCTGGAGAGGCGCCTGGCCTCAGGCGCGGCGGTGGAGCCCACCCGACAAGAATGTCATGCACCCAGCGGTGGCTGCAGCCATCCCCCGGCCGGACCCCGATACCGCGAACCGCGCCCGGGACGGTTACGGCAGCGCGGGCTCCACACCACCATCCCTGGGCGCAGCGCTCCGCTGCAGGAACTCGCGCAGGGCCGCGGCGGTGTAGCCGGGCGTCCTGGCGCGGGCCAGGCGCAGCGGTGGCCCCTGGCACACGACGCGACCACCTGCGGCGCCGCCTTCAGGCCCGAGGTCGAGGATCCAGTCGGCCTCGGCGATGACATCGAGGTTGTGTTCGATGATCACCACCGTGTGGCCGGCGTCGACCAGCCGCTGGAGCACGCGCAGAAGCTTCTCGACATCGGCCATGTGCAGGCCGATGGTGGGTTCGTCGAGCAGGTAGAGTGTGTGCCGGCTGGCGCGTGGGGTGCGGGCGGCGCGCAGGTCCGCGGTGGGGCCGCTCGCGCCGGCGCTGCCCTGGGCTTTCGCCAGTTCAGTGACCAGCTTGATGCGCTGCGCCTCGCCACCGCTCAGGGTCGGGCTGGGCTGGCCGAGGGTCAGGTAGCCCAGGCCGACATCCTGGAGCAGCCCCAGCGGCCGGTGAATAGCCGGATGCGCGGTGAAGAAGGGGGCGGCTTCGTCCACGCTCATGGCGAGCACGTCGGCCACGGACTTGCCTTTGAAGGTCACCGCCAAGGCCTCGGGGTTGAAGCGCCGACCGCGACAGGCCTCGCAGAGCACCGTCACGTCGGGCAGGAAACTCATTTCGATGCGGCGCACCCCCTGTCCCTCACACTCGGGACAGCGTCCGCCCTCGAGGTTGAACGAGAAGCGCCCCGGCTTCCAGCCCCGCAGGCGCGCCTCGGGGATCTCGGCAAAGAGTCGCCGGATGTCATCCCAGAAGCCGACATAGGTCGCCGGGCAGGAGCGGGGGGTCTTGCCGATGGGCGTCTGGTCGACCTCGAGGACGCGGCCGAGCGGCTCCCAGCCCTCCAGCGCCAGGCAGCCGAAGCCGGCCTCCGGAAGGGAGCGCCGTTCGTAGCGGGCCGCAAGCAGGCTGGACAGACTACGCCGTAGCACCTCGCCGACCAGCGTACTCTTGCCACTGCCGCTGACCCCGGTGACGCAGATCAGCCGCCCCAGGGGCAGCGTCAGGTCGAGGCGCCGGAGATTGTGCAGCGTTGCCCGGCGCAGCCGCAGCCAGGTTGCGGTCGAGGGGCTGGTCGGCCGATGCCCGCCCGCCAGCGGATGTTGGAGCGGCTGGCGCAGGAACCGACCCGTGACCGAGTGTGGATGCACCGCGATCTCGCTCGGCGTCCCCGCCGCCACCACGTAGCCGCCCTGCACCCCGGCGCCGGGGCCAAGATCGATGACGTGGTCCGCCTCGCGGATCGCGGTCTCATCATGCTCGACGACCACCACCGTATTACCCTTATCTTGCAGGCGGCGCAGGGTCTGCAAGAGCATGCGATTATCGCGGCTGTGCAGGCCGATGGTGGGCTCATCCAGGACATAGCAGACCCCACGCAGATTGGAGCCGAGCTGAGCGGCAAGACGAATGCGCTGTGCCTCGCCACCGCTGAGCGTCGGCGCGGCGCGGTCGAGGGTCAGGTAGGCCAAACCCACGTCCCGCAGAAATGCCAGGCGGGAACGGATTTCGCTGACGAGGTCACGGGCGATCTCGGCCTGCGCCGACTCCACTTGCAGGCCCGCAAAAACCGCCTCGGCCGCCACGATGGACAGGGCTCCGAAATCCGCGATCGAGCGCCCCTGGAAACGCACGGCGAGCGCCTCCGGCCGCAGACGGCGACCGGCGCAATGCGGGCAGGGGGCCGCCGCCTGCACGGTGGGATCATCCCAACGCCCTTCCTCGCCGCTCTGCTCCGCGTCGAAGCCGCTGACCAGCAGGCCGGTGCCGAAGCAGCCCGGGCACCAGCCGTGGTGGCTGTTGTAGGAGAACAGCCGCGGATCCAGCTCCGGGAAGGACCGGCCGCAGTCCGGACAGCTTCGCCGGGTTGAGTAGACGACCTCGGGGCGCCCCGGCCCGGCACAGCGCAGCATCCCGTCGCCGAAATCCAGGGTGGCCTGCACCGCCGCCAGCACGGCCGACCGGTTGCTAAGCGCGAGATCAAGGGTTGCCACGGGCAGCTCGATGTCGTGCTCCTGGTAACGGTCCAGGCGCGGCCAGGGCGCCGTCGGGGTCAACTGTCCGTCCACCCGCAGGTGCCCGAAGCCCTTCTTCGCGGCCCATTTGGCGAGGTCGTTGTAGACACCCTTGCGAGCACTGACCAGAGGCGCGAACAGGGTCACCGTACCCGTCGCCCCAGCCGGCGCCAGGCGGGTGGCGATCAGGGCCGCGGACTGGGGCTGAATGGAGACCTCGCAGTCGGGGCAGAATGGGGTGCCCAGCTTAACGAACAACAAGCGCAGGAAGTGGTGGATTTCGGTCACGGTGGCCACGGTGCTCTTGTGACCGCCGCGACTGGTGCGCTGCTCGATGGCCACGGTCGGTGGCACGCCGGTCACCTCATCGACCTCGGGCCGTGACGCCGGCTGCACAAACTGCCGCGAGTAGGCATTCAGGGACTCGAGGTAGCGCCGTTGGCCCTCGGCAAACAGGATGTTGAACGCCACCGTACTCTTGCCGCTGCCGCTCACTCCGGTGATGACGGTGAAGGCACCGTGCGGAATCCGCAGGTCGATGCCCTTGAGGTTGTGCTCGCGGGCATTGCGGATGCAGACCGCGGCGGCGGCGGGCGGCGGCGCGGTCTGGTAGTCCTGCCCAGGCAACGTCGCCTCGGCGACCGCCAGGCCGCCGAGCAGGCTGGCGCGGTACTCGCGCAAGGCGGCTCCGGTGTGGCTGCCAGCGTGGGCCATCACCTGCTCCGGCGTGCCCTGGCAAACGATCTGGCCGCCGGCGTCGCCCCCTTCCGGCCCGAGATCGATGATCCAATCGGCCGCGCCAATCACGTCGAGGTTGTGCTCGATGACCAGCACCGAATGCCCGTCCGCCAGCAGTCGGCGCAGGGCGGTCAACAGCCGTTCGGTGTCCTGAAAGTGCAGGCCGGTCGTGGGTTCATCGAAGAGGAAAAGCAGGGGTCCGCCAGCGCGCCGACCGGCCGCCTCGGCCAGATGCCCGGCCAGCTTCAGGCGCTGGGCCTCGCCGCCGCTCAGGGTGGGCACGGGCTGACCGAGGCGCACGTAGCCCAAACCGACCGCCCGCAGCGGTTCAAGAGCTTTGGCGATTGCCGCGCTGTCGGCAAAGGCCAGGCAGGCCTCGGCCACGGTCAACTCCAGCACCTCGGCGATGGAACGGCCATCCGCGAGACGGACGTCGAGCACCTCGGCCACGTAGCGCTTGCCGTCGCACTCGGGACAGCGCAGATAGACGTCGCTGAGAAACTGCATCTCGACGTGCTGGAAGCCATTGCCGCTGCAGGCGGGGCAGCGGCCGTTGCCCGAGTTGAAGCTGAAGGTGCCCGCCGTGTAGCCGCGCCGCCGGGCCAGGTCGGTGGCGGCGAAGTGGTTGCGGATCGCGTCCCAGGCGCCGACATAGCTGGCAGGATTCGAGCGGGCGGTGCGGCCGATGGGCGACTGGTCCACCAGCTCCACCCCGGTCAGCTCCTCGTGTCCCTCGAGGCCACGGTGGGCGCCTGCCGTCTCCGCCGCGACCCCCTTCAACTTGCTGAGCGCAGGGTAGAGGATGTCCTGCACCAGGGTCGATTTGCCGCTGCCGCTGACTCCGGTCAGGCAGACCAGGCGCTGCAAAGGCACGCGGACATCGAGGCTCTTGAGGTTGTGCTCGGCTGCGCCTCGGATGACGAGGGCAGGTCCCGCGGAGGTGACCGGCAGCGTGCTGCTCACGGCGGCGGCCTGCCGCGCGCCGGAGAGGTACTGCGCCGTGAGCGATTCCTGGCACTCCAGCAGACCGCCGAGGGAGCCGGCATAGACGATGCGGCCGCCCTGTTCGCCCGGGCCCGGGCCCATGTCGATCACCCGATCGGCCGCCCGGATTACGGCCGGGTCATGCTCGACCACAACCAGCGTGTTGCCCGCGTCCCGCAGCCGCCGTAACACCCCGATCAACCGGCCAATGTCCCGTGGATGCAGGCCAATGCTGGGCTCATCCAACACAAACAGCGTGTTCACCAACGACGTGCCCAGCGCGGTGGTCAGATTGAGGCGCTGCACCTCACCGCCGCTGAGCGTGCGCGACTGCCGGTCCAGGGTCAGATACCCGAGGCCGACCTCGACCAGGTAGCCCAGGCGGGTACGGATGGCAGCGAGCAAGGCGCTGGAGGCCTCGTTCTGCGCGCCGGGCAGTTGCAGGTCGCGAAAGAAGGCAAGGGCCTGGCCGATGGGCTGGCACTGCAGGTCATGAATGTGGAGCCCCGACCCCGGCCCCAGCCGCCAGCGCAGAGCTTCCGGCTTCAAGCGCGTCCCCGCGCAGACCGGACAGGGCCGGTAAGAACGGTAGCGCGACAACAGCACCCGGATGTGCATCTTGTAGGCCTTGCTCTCGAGGTACTCGAAGAACCGGCGCACCCCGTACCACTTGCCCTCCTCCCAGCGCCCCTCACCCTCGATCACCCAGCGCTTCCTGGCTTCACTGAGCTCGCGCCAGGGCACCTCGACGGGGATGCGCCGCAGCGTGGCAAAGCGCATCATATCGTCCTGACACTCGCGCGACATGCCCCCTTGCCACGGCCGGATGGCGCCCTGGCGTAGGGACAGCGACTCGTCCGGAATCACCAGCCCATAGTCAACCCCGATGACGCGGCCGAAACCGCGGCAGGTCGCGCAGGCGCCGATAGGCGAGTTGAAGCTGAACAGGTTCGGCACTGGATCGGCAAAGCGCAGCTCGCAGTCCGGGCAGCGCAAGTCGGAGGAGAAGCGCCAAGGGGGGCCGTAAGAGCCGTCGTCGGCCGCCCGCCGGACACTGATCTGGCCGTGGCCGTAGCGCAGGGCCGACTCGAGGTCCTCGACCAGGCGTGCGCGCTGGGCTGGGGCCACCCGCGGGCGGCTGTGAATCACCTCGACCCGGTCACCCTCACGGCCCACGAGGTGCCGGAAGCCCTGCGCCTCCAGCAGCCGCTCGAGGTCGGCCGTAGGCAAGCTCGCGGGCACCGTTACAGCAAAGGTCAGCGCCACGCGGTCGCCGCCCGCCGGTTCCGCTCCGAGGCGCGTCGCAACCTGGTCGAAGATGCGGTCCGGGGTATCGCGTTGCACCTCTCGGCCACAGCCGCCGCAGACGAGCCGCGAGAAGCGGGCAAAGAGGAGCTTGAGATGATCGTTCAGCTCCGTCATCGTGCCGACCGTCGAGCGCGAGGTGCGCACCGGGTTGGTCTGGTCGATGGCGATGGCCGGCGGGATGCCGAGGATGCTGTCCACCCGCGGCTTGTCCATGCGCTCCAGGAACTGCCGGGCGTAGGCGCTGAAGGTCTCGACGTAGCGCCGCTGACCCTCGGCGTAGAGCGTGTCAAAAGCCAGGGACGACTTGCCGCTGCCGCTGACCCCCGTGATCACGATCAGCTCGCCCAGGGGCAGGTCAAGATCGATATGGCGCAGATTATTCTGAAACGCGCCGCGGAGTTGGATGCGGTCCGTGCTCATGAGAAGTGAGTTGCCCGATGGCGGTTGCTGAAGGGAATATCCACCGTGCCGAGGCGCCGTAATATACCCGCGGCTCGGGCAGAAGGCGCAGGTCAGCAGCCTGGCAGGCACTCGAGCCGCCCGACATGTATGTTGAGGCGCTGGTATCCTAGAACCCAGGAGAGACCCCATGAAGATCACGCAACTGGAGTTGTTCACCGTGCCGCCGCGCTGGCTGTTCCTCAAGATCAGCACCGATGCGGGGATCGTCGGCTGGGGCGAGCCCATCGTCGAAGGCCGGGCGGAAACCGTCGCGGCGGCCGTGCGTGAACTCGAATACTGCCTCCTCGGGCAGGACCCCCGCCGCATCGAGGACCTCTGGCAAGTCATGTATCGCGGCGGCTTCTACCGCGGCGGACCGGTGCTGACCAGCGCCATGAGCGGGGTCGAGCAGGCACTCTGGGACATCAAGGCCAAGGCCCTGGGCGTTCCCATCTACGACCTTCTCGGCGGACCGGTGCGCGAGACCATGCGGGTCTACTCCTGGATCGGCGGCGACCGCCCCGCGGACGTGGCCCGCATGGCCCGCGAACGCCGCGATCAGGGCTACTCCGCAGTCAAGACCAACGCCACCGCCGAGTGTGCCTGGATCGACTCGCCCAAGATCGTCGATGAGGTCTGCTCCCGCCTGCAGGCCATCCGCGACGCCGTGGGGCTGGACCTCGACATCGCCGTCGATTTCCACGGCCGTGTTCACAAGGCCATGGCTCGGGTCATGATGAAGGAACTGGAGCCCTTCCGACTCTACTTCATCGAGGAACCCGTGCTCTGCGAGAATGAGGACGTCTTCATCGAGTTGCGCCGGCACACCTCGACTCCGATCGCCACCGGCGAACGCAACTTCACTCGCTGGGGCTTCAAGAATCTGCTGACCGGCGGCGGCGTGGACATCATCCAGCCCGATCTGAGTCATGCCGGTGGCATCCTGGAGTGCCGCAAGATCGCCGCCATGGCCGAGTGCTACGATGTCGCCATCGCGCCGCACTGCCCGCTGGGCCCCATCGCCCTGGCGGCCTGCCTGCAACTGGACTTCTGCACTCCCAACGCCCTCATCCAGGAGCAGAGCCTCGGCATTCACTACAACCATGGCTCCGACCTCCTCGACTACCTGACCGACCGCTCGGTCTTCGCCTACAAGGATGGTTCCGTCGCCCGTCCCACCGCGCCCGGACTCGGGATCGAGATCAACGAAGCGCGGGTTCGCGAGGCGGCCCGGACCGGTCACCAGTGGCGCAACCCGGTCTGGCG
>CAILKC010000509.1 GCA_903834675.1 uncultured Victivallales bacterium
CGGGATGCCGCCCCGGCAGGGCTCAATCTCGTTGTGGATTCCATTCCCAGGGCGCTGCCCTGGGCTGAGGAATGGCCGCGCTTTCCGCGCTCCGCGGCGTCTGGCATTCGCGACACCTCCCGCCGGAAGTCTCCCCCAAGAGTCAAGGGACCCGTTCTGCTCGCCGGACGCGGAGACGATCGAAACAGAAACCCCTACGGAGCTGACTTGCGCCCTGGATTTCCGAGCCTGGGGACAGTGGCAGACCGAGGCGCTGGCACCTACGTTGTGGCGTAAACGTAACCGCACTGAGAGGATGGGCTATGCTGAGATCTGCGACCGCTACGCTGTTTGCGCTACTCTGTGTATCCGGCTCGGCCGGGGAGGAGACGGCGACCCTGCACACCTGGGATTTCGCGACGGGCGTGGCCGGCTGGACACCGCGCGCCACTACGGTGAAGCTGACGCGCGCGCCTGGGCTCGCCATCCCCAACCTGCCGGGAGAGCAGAACGGCCTGCGCCTCTGCGGCGCCATGAACTCCAACTGGAACTATGCGGTCTCGGACCCGCGCCCCATGCAAGCCGGCCAACTGTACCGCCTCTCGGCCTGGCTGCGCGTCGACAAACTCGGCGAGGGCACCCCGCCGCCGTACCTCAAGTGCGAGTTCGTCCGCGCCGAGAGCGGGCGTGAACTCGGGCGCATCAACACCACCCCGTACGACTCCGCGACCCTGGGACAGTGGCAGGAATTGGCGACCGAATTCCGCGCCCCGGCCGGTGTCGTGCGCAGCTGGATCGCCCTGGAGAAGGGCACCCGTTCAGCCACTGAGATCGATGCCTGCCTGGCCAACATAAGGCTCGAACCCATCGCCCGACTGACGTTCAACGACAAGTACATCCTGAAACCGCTGCCGGCGCCCCTGGTGGCCCGGCGCGGCGTGCATCCGCGAATGTACCTGGACGCAGCCCGCCTCGCGGTCCTGCGCCAGGCGGTGAACACGACCCACGCGGCGCTCTGGCGGGAAGTACAGACCCAGGCTGACGGGGCCGTGAAGAGGGGCCCGCCGCCCTACGTCGAGAAGGATAGGTACAGCGGCCCCGAACAGCTCTACCAGCGCGACGTGGGCAACGCGCTGCCGCTGCTGGCGCTGTCGTACCTGGTCAGCGGCGAGCGGAAGTACCTGGACAGCGCCCAAGCCTGGGCCCGGGCATCCTGCGGCTACGCCACCTGGGGCTTGGGTCAAACCGACGGGATGGACCTCGCCGCCGGTCACCAGCTCTACGGCCTGGCGCTGGTCTACGACTGGTGCTATGCCGACCTTGGCGACGAATGCCGGACGCTCATCCGCCAGACGCTTGCCAAACGCGCCGCCGCCATGTTCGAAGCCGCGGCGTCAGGCCGCACCTTCTGGAGTACCTCCTACCTACAGAACCATCTCTGGGTGAATGCTTGCGGTTTGGCGGCCGCCGGCTTGGCGCTGTTCGACGAAAACGACGAGGCGCTGATGTGGATCGGCCTGCCGCTCGATAAGTTCCGCCGCACCATGGTGGCGCTCGGTCCCGATGGCGCCAGCCATGAAGGGGTGGGCTACTGGGGTTACGGCGTCGAGTACATGCTGAAGTTCATGGACCTATCCCGCGAGCTGCTCGCCGTGGACCTCTACGACTACGACTGGTGGCGCAACACGGCCGCCTACCGGCAGTACCTCGCGCTGCCGCGCCACGCCTGGACGCCACAGAATAACATCGTCGACCTCGCCGACTGCCCACGCGGGAACTGGTACGGTCCCGACTACCTGCTGCGCCGCCTGGCGCACGAGTTCAAAGACGGCCAAGCACAGTGGCTCGCGGCCCAGATCGACGCCGCCAACGTAGACTCGGCCGAGGCCCGCTGGTTGAACCTGATCTGGTACGATCCCGCCGTCCCCGAGACCCCGCCGACCGCGCTGCCCACCCTGCGCCAGTTCAACGATATGGACATCGTCTCGGCCCGCTCGGACTGGTCCGGCGACGAATCGCTGGTGGTCCTGAAATGCGGCCCCTTCATCGGCCACCACGCGGTCCAGGCCTTTAGCTACGATCCCGGCGGCGGACACGTCCACCCCGACGCCAACCACTTCGTCGTCTTTGCTGCCGGCGAGTGGCTGCTCCGCGATGACGTCTACTCCGACAAGCTGACCAGCCAGCACACTACGCTGCTGATTGGTGGCAAAGGACAGCTTGGCGAGGGACAGGCCTGGTTCGTCGGCAGCGAAGCGCTGGCGGTGAAGGCGCGCCCGCGCCTCCTCCGCGCCGACTCGACGCCGACGCTGGACCATCTGGTGGGCGACGCCACCGCCGCCTACCCCCGCCAGCTCGGACTCAAGCGCTTCGTGCGCCACCTGCTGTTCGTCAAGCCCGACGTGCTGCTGGTGCTGGACGACATCGTCATGGAGAAGCCGGCGCCGCTGGAATTGCGCTTCCACACCGAACAACCCCTGGCGTCGGCCGTGGCGGGAGCCTACCTGGCCCGTGGCGCCAGCGCGCAATTACGCCTGGAGCCGCTTACCCCAGATGGCCTGGAGCTGAGCGTGGCGGAAGATGCCATCAAGGGCGTGCATAGCGGTAAGACCGGCAAGCTCTCAAGCCTGCGTTTGAGCTGCGAGCGCGGCGCCTGGCGCAATGCGACCGCCTGCTCCTGGAGCGCGACCGGATCCGAACCTCCACCGGTGAGCCTGACGCAAGACGGACCGCGCTGGAGCTTCCGCATCGGCCCACGCACCCTCGTCTTCGACGGCACCACCGGCGCCGCAACCCTCCTCGTTACCGCCGGCGCAGAGCGCCAAGTTCCGCGATAAGACTATCCTCGAACCGGCAGGGCAGGCGCACGCGACCGCCCCGGCAAGCCGAGGCGTAGATGGCCATCACGGCGTCGAACGACGCCAGCGAGTGGTCCAGATCCGAAATGTGCCCCGCGGCCGGATCGCGGACGTAGGCCGCCACCGCGTCCAGATGCGCGGCCAGGGCGTTCAGGTAGTCGCGGTCCCAGCTTGAGGGTTCAGTCACCGTCTGGCCGTCCGCATAGGTGATCACCGATAGGGTCCGGTTCAGCATCACGCTAGCCTGCCCGGCCTCGCCGTAGACCTCGATGGAGAATTGGTGCCACTTGTTGGTCTCGCCCGGTAGCACCCGTCCGGTCGTGCCGCACTCGAGCAGCACGCGCACCCCGTCGGTGAAGGCCATGGCAGCCACGGCACCATCGGGAGCGGCGGCCTGCGCCTTATCCAGGCCGTCGAGGTCGCCAACCTGACCCATGACCCACTCCAGCGGTCGCCCGGCGTTGAAAAAGAGCAGCATGTCCACGACGTGCGTGCCCTGCTCCAGGAGGTTGCCCTGGCAGGTGGCGCGCAGGAAACGGACCTGGCCGAAGGTGCCCGCGTCGATGAGGCGGCGCACCTTGGCCCAGGCCGGCAGGAACTTCTTCTGGTGGTTGACCGTGAGTAGAGTACCCGTTTTCCGGCACAGCGCCTCGATGGCATAGGCCTCGCCCGGGGTCAGCGCCAGAGGTTTCTCGAGATTCACCAACCGCGCCCCGGCCGCGACGGCCTGCTGCACGCCCTCGAGCCGGAAGTGCGGGTTACAGGCAATGTCAACGATCTCGGGCCGGGTGCGCTGCAACAGGGCGGCCAGGTCCATATCGCCCGGGACGCCGCCGGACTCCGCGCACAACGCCTCAAGCCGTTCCCGGTTGCGATGACCGCAGATACCGACCAGCTCGACCGCGCTGCACTGCCGCATGGCCAGCGCATGCGCCCTGGCCCAGCCGCCGCTGCCGACAAGCACCGCACGTAGTTTCGACATGGATCGCTCTCTCCTCAAGCATGTCTGTTCAACGCCCTCGGCTGGGGCGCCGGGTCGCCTCGGGAACGCCGCCGCGAGCCTCATCTGCGGACCTGCGGTCTTCCGTCGTCCCGCCACCGGCCGGCGCGGCCTGCTGCTCGGCTGGCGCCGCGCGCACCACTGGGGCCGCGCGCACCACTGGGGCCGCGGGCGTTGCCTGGGGCTGCGCCGCTGCCGGCTCCGCCGTCCTGGTCTCGGGGCGGCGTGACGGCGCGCTCCGGGCTTCGGGTAGCGCGGTGGGTTGGACGCTCCGGGTCTCGGGCGGCGCCGCAGGTGGCGCGGTCCGGGTCTCGGTGCGGCGCGACGGCGTGCTCCGGGCTTCGGGTAGCGCTGCGGGTTCTGCGGTCCGGGTCTCGGGCAGCGCCGCAGGCTGAGGCGCCCTGATCTGGGTGCGGCGCGACGGCGCGCTCCGGGTCTCGGGCAGCGCCGCGGGGGGGGCGCTCCGGGCCTCGGGCAGCGCCGCAGGTTCCGTGATCTTGGCCTCGGGCGGCGCGCTCCGGGTCTCGGTGCGGCGTGACGGCGTGCTCCGGGCCTCGGGAAGCGCTTTGGGCGTGGTGGGGGTGGGCGGAGTCACCGCTGGGGTGGGTTCCGTGCGCCCCTCGCCTCGACCACCCGGCGTCAGCGCGGAGGATTTCTCGCCACGCTCACCGCGCGTCACGGGTTCACGGCGAGTCAGCGGCTGGGACGTCGGCGTTGTGCGCTCGCTGCGTTCGGGCGAAACTCTCTCGCTGCGTTCGGGTGGTGTCCGGTCCGTGCGGGCGTCGCGCGAGCCGGAGTCGCGTCCGGCAGGCGTCCGGTCGGTGCGTTCCGGCGAAACTCTCTCGGTGCGCTCGGGGGGCGTCCGGTCCGTGCGGGCGTCGCGCGAGCCGGAGTCGCGTCCGGCAGGCGTCCGGTCGGTGCGGGCCTCGCGCGAGTCGGAGTCGTGTCCGGGAGGCGTCCGGTCGGTGTGCTCCGAGCGCCGGTCCGGCGCGCCTTCAGGACCTCGGTTCGCCGCCGGGTGTCGGTTGCCTTGGATCCGGCGCGCCAGTGCCGAGCTGGGCTCCTGGTCGTAGCGGTTCGGCCGTGGCGGTTGCCGCCAATCGGCTCGGGCTTCACCGTGTGTACGTGACCGACTGTCGACCGCCATATGGTATTCCGGCCCGGGCCGACGCGCGATAAAGAAAGGCGGGAGCCAGAGGCTGCCGCTGATGCGGACCGTGGCAGTACCCCAGTCGCCGCGAACGCTGCCGTAGGGACTATGCTGCGGGTAGTGGCCGCTGCGGTAGTTCTGATGATAGTAGTAACGGCTGTCGCGGTGGCCCCACCAGGCGTCGTCGTAGTAGGCCAGGCCGAAATGCAGGGACGACCGGCCCACGTACCAGCCCAGGTAGCCCGAGGTGTAACCGCAGTAGACCACGTCCGGCGTCCAGTCATAGACCCGCACATAGGTCACCGGGTAGACCGGGCAGGTCGGCGGAATGGCGTAGATAGCTCCAGGCACATTCACACACACCGTCCAAGGCCCGACAGCGGTGCCGCCGTAGTACCAGACGCCGCTGTTGCACAGATAGTAGTAAGGGGGCAGCCGCAGCACGGAAGAGGGCGTGTTGACCGCGTAGTACACGGTGGTCGACCCGGCCTGTACAAATTCCGGCTCGCCCTCATACGCGACCGCCAGGCTCGTTACCTCGCGTTTGACGGCCTGTGTCCGCGGCACCTCGGCGTCCTGAACCGCATCCTGCGCCACGGCCGTGCCTGGAACATGTGCCAGCAAGCCGTACTTCGGCGAGCTCTCGGGAATCAGCGCAAAGCCGCGGGGCAATTTATCTCCGGGCACGACCTCCCACGGGCCGGTGCGCGGGTCCGCGACCGCAAACCAACGGCCAGCCAGCAGGGCGTAGTGCCTCTGGCCGGCGATATCCAGGAACAGATCCGAATCCGTGTTCTTGACATACAGCAGGCCCGTCCCAGGGATCACCGCATAGCGCGGTTCTCCGTCGGTGCAGATGACCTCCGTGGGCCGCATCACCACCACGACCTGCGGCCTGACGCCCGTGCTCACGACGGGCGCGGCGCTCGATTCGCCCGTCTTCCGCACGGACTCGGGAACAACCTCCGTGTCTTGCCAGGGGCCAGCCACGGCGGCAGCCCTCAGCCAGCGACCCTCTACCTGCATGAACCACCCCGAGGAGCCTTTCTGCAGGAAGATGGGCGTGTTGCTGTTGACCACCGCGAGGAGGTCGAGGTCCGGCACCGCCTTCAGTTCAGGTTCTCCGTCGATACGCACCAGCGCCACGGGTGCCGTGGTGAACAGGATGTCTGGCACGGCCAGGTTACCGGCCTCCGCGGCCTCGGCCTCGGCCTTGTCGCGCGCCAGGCTGGCCAGCAGCGGCGCCAGCGGCAGCTCGGCGCCGCCCAGGCCGTTGCCCAGCAGGCGCTCGAGCACGCTCTTTTCGATGGGATCACCCTCCGGGAAGCGCGTCTGGTCCAGACGCAGCGCGTCGACATGCGCAAGAGTCCCCGCGGGGTTAACCTTCAGACGCATGCCAAACCAGGCGGCACCGAACACCGGTTCGGCCCCATTCGTAACCACCGATACCGCCGCCCGAGCCGTCATCCAGTCCCGGTCGTAGGACTCGACTTGAGGTTCATACAAGGTCACCAGGTAGGGCGGGGCAGTGGTCCGGCGCGGCCACACCGCCTCGGGCTCCTGGGCAGGCGCCACCAGCGCTGCCGCCCAGAGGCACAGAAACGCCAGTACTCCGACCGTCCGCATCGTCTGTTTCAGAATCAGGTCTTTCATACTCATATCCTTTATTATAGCACCGGGTTTTGACACGGCCCCGGGCACCTTGGGTGCATGATTCCGACTCGGCACCCCAGAGATTTTTCTCGACGCTTCTCAGCCTTGGCTCGGACCGACGGCAGGGCCGCGGATCAGGCGCAGGCGCACGGCCTGCTCTCCGGGCTGCACCCGGCCAAACTCGGCGCGGCGGACCCCGGGCACCCAGAGCACGGTCGCACCGCTGAGCACCACGGGGATGCTGGAGCGCCGTTCGCGGGGCACGCGGGCGGCGGTAAAGAGGTCCTGCAACTTCACCGGCGTCGTGCGGCCAAAGGGCACCATGCGGTCGCCGGGGTCCCAGGCGCGGACCTGCAAATCCGGGGCGAGGCAGGCGGCCGCAAAGACCTCGCCCAGCGGCTCAGCCGCGCTGGGCGGAGTGGCGCTGCCCGCCAGGGGTTCCGCGACGAGCAGGGCGCCGAGTTCGGGCAGCTCGAGTCCAGACTGTCGCCGCCAGGGCCAGCTCCGCGACGCCAGCCTGGGGTGGGCCTCAACCAGATGCAGGCCGTCGCGATCGAGACGCACCAGGCGACCTCTGCCGATGGGCACCCGCCGCGGCGCGCCGTCGCTGCGTCCCAATTCGCGGCGCAGCCGCAGAACCGACTCGCGCGAGAGGATCCAGTCTTGGCCCGTCTGCGCCCGTAGCCACAGCCGCAGCACCCGCGGCAGCAGCGCCGGGTGCAGGCGTTGGAGGTCGGCGACATTGCCGACGGCGGGCAGGGCAGCGCGAGCCAGGTCCGCGAGGCAGTCGGCGTCCTCACGCAGGGCTTCGAGACTGCATGCCAAACCGCTATCATGGCCTACGGTTTGCCGAATCAGCGGCAGCCACTGGTGCCGGACCGCGTTGCGGCGCATGGCGGGGTCGGCATTACTGGCGTCGCGCCGCCAGTCGGTCAGGCCCCGTGCCGTCAGGAACCCCTCGATCTCGGCCCGCCGCAGGCAGAGGAACGGTCGCAGCAGACGCACGCCGTTGACCTCGCCAAGCCCGCGCATGGCGGTCAGGCCGCCAACGTTGGCGCCGCGCGCCAGCCGCAACAGCAGATCCTCGATGCAGTCGTCGCGATGATGCGCCAGCGCCACCCCCTCGTCGGCGCCCGTGCTGGCGGCCCAATACTCCAGCCGCCGCCGCCGCGCGGCCTCCTCCAGACTCTCGCCGGGGCGCCGCTGGGCGGGCACGTCCAGAGCTGCGGTCACAAACGGGAGGCGCCGCTCAGCGCAGAACTGCTCGCACCAGTGGGCATCCGCCGCGGCGGCGGCGCCGCGGATGCCATGGTGGAGGTGAACCGCTTCCAGCTCCAGGTTCAGTTCACTGAGCACCAGCAGCAGCGCCGTACTGTCCGCCCCGCCACTGAAGCCGACGCGGACGCGCCGCACCCCCGAGAACAGGTCATGCTCCCGGATGTACTCCCGCACACGCTCGGCGACGGCGATGGGCCTCATGGACATGCCCGTGACCTTAGCCCGTGAAACCGGGTTCGGCCAGGCCCCCGGCTGGGGCTGGACATACCGGAATGAGACTTGCGGCCGCGGTTCCCATTCCGATCCGGCCGGTACGTGCCGGACCGCCTGGAGGGCGGCCCTGCGTGGCCGCCGCGGCGCCGACGCAGCGGCGCCCTCCAACGCCCTTCGTCCGCCACGGCGGACGAAGGGCGGAATGGGAAGCGCCTTTCAGGTGCATTTCCCTGCCCCAACGGGGCTTGCGTCTTGGCACCCTGGCCGCAACTCCTGTCAAGCGCGGCCTCTGCACCTGCCGCTCCTCACTCGCGTCAGCCGAGGGCGGCTACCGGCGCGTCTCCATGGCCGTCAGGATGGCGGTGGCGATGGCCTGCATACCCCGGTCACCCGGATGGCTGGCCACCCCGGCATGCTCGATGGCGCGTTCGGAGCGTGCCGAGTTGGCCTGATCCTGGCCGAGACTGCTGAGGTCGACATAGGTGCCGCCGAGCGCGGGCGCCGGGCCATGCAGAGTGATGCTGTTGCCGAGAAAGAGGATTTTGCCGGCGTTCAGGGTACCGAACCTCATCGTCTGCCCGCCTCCCGTGGTTCCGGTGCTTGCCGCGGCTGGAGGGGTCTCAGGCTTACCGGGCTCCGCCGCGAGCGCGGCAGCGCAGAGGGCCAGGGCGCCGCAGAGGGCCAGGCCCATCCACGCCGACGCCCTGCGCTCCCGGGGGACTCTCGTCGCGCTCATACTTACCCATCTCCTTTTCCTCAGGCCCGGCGCGCGCGCCGCAGGAGGTCAATTCCCAGCCGAACCGCATCGCCGATGAGGTAGCCGAGGTCGACCGCGCGCTGGGCCAGGAGGTGGAAGGCCAGGGTCCACAGGCGGTCCGCCACCACCATCGCCAGGAACACGAGCGCCAGATTGCCGAGCAGAATCACGCCTATCGAGAACACCGGGCCGCAGAGCCGCAGGTCCTCCTGTCCGCGCCGCAGGGCCAGCAGCGTCAGGCTCAGGTGAAAAGCATAGGTCGCCCCGATGCCAGCACAGAACAGCGCCATCCCCCACTCCGGCAGCGGCTCGACCCACATGCGCACGATACCATAGACCCCGACCCATGCCAAGGTGTAGGCAGGGATGAAGTAGGGCGCCAAGACAATCAGCGCGTTGGGGTCCTCCACCTCGACACTGCCGCTGCACCCATCGGCCCGGAAACTGCCCGTCCGCCGCCGGAAGAGCTTGGCGGCCAGCCAGTGCGTGACCTCATGGCCAACCACGTACAAGCGCAGCAGACGAATGCCGCTCAGCAGAAACAGCACGGCCACCGCAAATCCCGCCAGCGCCGGCCAGAGCATGGTGCGAGAGTCGACGTAAAGAGGCAGCGATAGCAGGGTCCAACCGACCACCACCACCGCCAGGTAGAGGGGCAACACCAGGGCCCGGCGCAGCAGTTTGGGGAAGCGCTCGCCCACGGCGGCTCACCTCATGGCGCGGCGACCACCGAGGGCGGAGGCCAGCGTGGCCGCATCCGCGTAACTCAGGTCCGCCCCAACCGGGACGCCCGAGGCCAGACGGGTGATGCTCAACTCCGGCCGCGCGAGTTCAGCCGCCAGAAACGCCGCCGTGGCCTCGCCCTCGACATCGGAGCTGGTGGCCAGAATGAGCTCCCGGATCGTGCCCGACTGGAGACGGCGGCGCAGCGCGGGGATGGTCAGGTCGTCGGGACCCTTGCCGTGCAGCGGCGAGATGCGACCCCCGAGAACATGGTACAGGCCATGGTAACCGCCGCTGCGCTCGAAGACGGGAATCTGTGCCGCGGTCTCGACTACGCAGAGGATATCGGTCTGCCGCCGGGGGTTGCTGCAGATGCCACACAGTTCCGCGTCACTGAAGTTGCCGCAGGCCGTGCAGGTCTTCACCTCTTGCCGCAAGTGCGCCAGCTGCTCGCCGAAGTGGGCCAAGTCCTCCGTCGGCCACTCGAGTAAGGCCAAGGCCAGACGCTCAGCCGTGCGCCGACCGATGCCGGGCAGGCGGCACAACCAACCGATCAGGCGCTGCAACGACTGCGGGTAGGCGGCGGAATCGAGCATGGCTCTCAGCGCTCCCCGCGCCGGGGTTCAAGCCCCTGCACGCGGACATCGACGACCTGACCGCCCACGGTGGCGCAGACCTCGCGCACAAACGGCAGATTCTCTACCCGGCTGCGCTCCTCCGCGCTCGGCCGACGCCGCGCACCGCGCTGCTCCTCGGAGACCGACGCAATCCAGCGCTTGACCACGATGGTGCTCTCGGGCGTGGCCGCAACCCGCGCAAAACACTCACGCAGGACGTTCATGGTCTCGGGCATCTGCACCCGCCGAATCTCGTCGCCCGAGAGTTCCTCGGCGTCATAGGCGACCTGGAAGACGTTGCCGATGATGGAGACCGGCCGGAGCCGTCTGAGCAGGGGTAGCAAGGCGACGCCGACCGGGTCCTGCTCGAGCTGACCGAGCAATGCCTGGAACAGGCGGGTCGGCGCCAGTTCGCCCGCAGCCTCGCCGGGCGGCGGCGGCGGGCGCTCTTCGGCGACCTGCAGCGTCGCGCTCGGTGGCGGCACCGCCGCGTAGGCAGGCTCCTGCAGGACGGCCGTCGGCGGCGGTTCCGCCGCCGCGACGGACACCACCGCTACCGCGGCAGGAAAGCTATCGCGGTGCTGCCGCAGCGGCGCCGGACTCTCGAGCGTAACTGCGGCAATCTCCGTCGGGCGCGCCGCGGGGGCAGGCACAACCGCCGCCGCGGGGGCAGGCACAATCGGCGCCGCGGGAGCAGGCACAACCGCCGCCGCGGGGGCAGGCACAACCGCCGCCGCGGGGGCAGGCACAACCGGCGCCGCGGGGGCAGGCACAACCGCCGCCGCGGGGGCAGGCACAACCGGCGCCGCGGGGGCAGGCACAACCGCCGCCGCGGGGGCAGGCACAACCGCCGCTGCGGGGGCAGGCACAACCGGCGCCAGGCGGACCGGCGCCGGCAGCGCGGGAAGCTGACCGGCGCCCTGCAAGGCCAGCAACTGCGCGATGACCTCGTTGAGCTGTACGCTGTGCGCCTCCAGCATGACCCGGGCCAGCGTCGCCTCGAGATACAGGCGCTTATTCAGGGCCGAACGGAAGGACCACTCCTCACCCACCAGGCCCTGCACCAGGCGCTGGATCAGGGCGGGGTCGGCGCTCCGGGCCAGAGCTAGGGTCTCCTGCAAGTCGGCCTCGGTCAGTTCCAGAATGCGTCCGGGGTCACGGCAAACAGTGCATACCATCAGGTTACGCACGTAGGCCACCAGGTCGGCATAGAGCCGTTCCAGGTCGCGTCCGCGGTCGGCCAGATGCTGGATGACCTCGATCGCGGCATTGAGGTCATTGCTTAGCAGGCCGACCGCCAGGGTGCGCAGCTCGCCCGCGGAGGCTAGGCCGAAGACCTCGATGACATCCTGCTCGCGAATCCGCTCGGCCTCGGCCTGGCCGCCGCAGAAGGCAATGATCTGGTCGAAGATGGACTGCGCGTCGCGCATGCCCCCGTCGGCGGCCCGGGCAATGGCGGAGAGCGCCCCCTCGTCGACATGGACACCCTCGCGCCCTGCGATTTGCCGGAGACAGCCGACGATCAGCGGCACCGGAATGCCCTTCAGATCAAAGCGCTGGCAGCGCGATACGATGGTGGGCAGGACCTTGTGCGCTTCCGTGGTAGCAAAGAGGAACTTGACGTGCGGCGGCGGTTCCTCGAGCGTCTTGAGCAGCGCGTTCCAGGCCGCCGCGGTCAGCATGTGGACTTCGTCGATGAGATAAATCTTGAAGCGGCTGTGTGCCGGGGTGTACTGCACATTGTCGCGGATGTCGCGGATGTGTTCGACCTTGTTGTGCGAGGCGCCGTCGATCTCGATCACATCCAGGGAAGCGCCCTGGGCAATCTCACGGCAGTTGGTACACTCGCAACAAGGCTCGGGAACGATGCCCTGGGCGCAGTTGAGGGCCTTGGCGAAGATGCGTGCGGTGGTGGTCTTGCCGATGCCGCGGGGGCCGACAAACAGATAGGCATGCCCCACCCGGTTCTGCAGGATGGCGTTCTGCAACGTCCGGGTGATATGCTCCTGGCCGACGACCTCGGAGAACCTCTGCGGCCGCCACTTGCGGGCCAGCACTTGGTACGCCATGCCTCGACACCCCTGTCGTGATGGACCGCGGCCAGCACTCGGAGCTCCGCCGGGCAGGAGGTGCGCCGGCAGCGGTCCGGCGGCCACGGCCGCGCCTTCACAAAAAAAGTCGACCTGTGCAATAAGGGAGTCCGTCTGGAGCGCTGAAGGCGCGCTGCCATACCAGCCCAGGGCAACGCCCTGGGAATAGGACGGTTATGGGTTTGAGCCCTGTAGGGGCGAGCTATCTGCCATAC
>CAILKC010000510.1 GCA_903834675.1 uncultured Victivallales bacterium
GCCCCTGCTCCGACGAGTATTTACCTGCCTCACTGGGTACAGTTCGGCGCCCATTCTCGCGCTTGGCACGGCTGGTGCAGCATGGGATTAGACCTGACCCACAAGAAACCCGGAAGCGCCTTTTTTTTTTCGAGACCGTGCTGCTCCAGCAGCCGCAGGATCCGAGCCGCATCGACCTGGGTTCCCTGGGTGGCGAGCCGGTGAGATATCTCCTGCGGATCCATCCCCGGATGCCGGATCATCTCCGCGAAGATCAGCACCGCTTCGGCAGCCGACGGAACTGTCGGCTGGAGCGTGCCCGTAGCCTGGCGACGGGCGGCGGCCTGCTTCTGCCTGACCTCGGGGGCCGAGGAGAAGTACACGTGTCGCCCCCCGATCCGTTCGCGCGCCAGCAGCGGATGCGCGCTGAACCGCGAGATGAACGAATGGGCATTCACCCCCAACTTTGCACCCAACTCCGCGGCGGTGAGCCCGGCTGGCGAAGACCCCACCAGCGCCACCAGCGTCTCGGTCAGACTGCCGTGACGCGAGAAGAAGGCCCCGCGCCAACGCCACAGACCGTCCGCGTCGAACTGCACGACCTGCGGCACGGTATAGAACCGGCCGTTGCAGTTGTAGCTGTTCAGCGCCCGCCAGCTCTTCAGCCGCCGGTGGGCCGTGCGCACCGAGCAGTTCAACAGCACGATCAGCTCGGCCATCGTCATGATCTTGACGGCAACGAACCTCGCCAGCGCCTTCCTCACCGCAGTTGCCACAGCACTCATCCCGACCTCCAGAATCCCGTTGGCATAGTATATGATATTGTCACGTACAATTACATATACTATGCCACTAGTAGGCGCAAATATCAACCTCTTCAAGGCCAAAACGGGGAGAGAACGGGGGGCAGTTCCGGGTTCTATACTACGACAGAACCCGAATCGCGTTGCCTAACTGCCTTGTAACAAACGGGCAACAGAGATCCAACCTAACTCTGCGGCTATAGCTGGGGAGCGACCGCGGCCAAGGGCAGATAGGCACTCAGTCCGGGCGCGCTGCCGCCCAACCTGGGGTCAAGCTCCGCCAGCGCGGTCGGTGGGAGCAAAAGTACGTGCTGCTGGAACAAACTCGGCGGCTGAGTCTATTGCAGGGCAAGTTCTTACGGGCGCCTCTTCTTCTGCCATAGAAAAGAACATCCGTCAGAGGCCAACGTTCGGGAGCAGGCGCTTCAGCCTGCCCGTGCCCTCAGGGTCGGCATCAAGGGCTTGTCGGGCATAGCGAGCGGCCTCTTGCGGTCGCTCGTACCAGTCGCAGAGCACGGCGGTACGGAGACAATCTTCAGCCACTTCTCGACGGAGAGCGCTGTTCTTGGATCCCCCCGCGGCCTGACCTTGGTCGACTCGAACGCGGATATAGAAATCAAGGAGAGCGATGACCTGTTCAATGGCCAGGTCGCGCCAGGGCACCATGCGGAGCGCGTTGTCTCCGCGAACACGCACAGCCAACTCGTTGTCGTTGCAGTAGGGGATGGTCCCCCGTACCGGCAGGCCTGAGCGCAAGAGGATGTCCGATTCCTTACCCTCCTTAAAGGGCACATACTTCATTAGCCTAATCAAGTAGTCCTTGGTGTCCTCGATCAACGCAATGCGCTCACGCTCGCCGGCCAGCGCGTCGGGGGGCAGTTCGCGCAAGTACCGCGCCAGAGGCTGCCTGGCCGCCAGAAAGTCAAGCCCATCAGGACGCGGCCTACGGGCCGTGCTGAGGCCGTTCTCACCAATGTCGTGCTTGGGAGCATTCGCCAAACGGCCTTCTGGGGGTGGATCCGCGGGGCCTGATCCTGGCTCTTCTGACTTGGTTGGCTCGGCGGCTGCGCTGAGCGGCGGGTCCGGCAAGGCTGCGGGCCGTTTACCATCGCTACTTAGGATGGATGGCGTCGCCGTCTCCGTGAGAACGGCGGCTGGGATCGGAGTGGGTGCGGTCGGCCCAGGCACCGCGCTGGAAGCTGCCACCGATGCGATCCAACGTGGGTATCCTTGTGAACGAACGTACAGAACTATCCCCAGCGCCAACGCCACAAGGATACACCCGGAAATAAGGACGTTCATCCAGCGGTCTCGTTGAGGTCGGAGAGGCCGGGGCGGGCGCAGCGGCTGCGCTTGCAGCGATTGCGACACCGGGCTCCGCAGATTCCGCGAACGTTTCCCGAAGGGTTTCAGCGCTGACACCGTCCGAGCCTGGCAGGCCGACGTCAACAGCTGGATGATCTCGCCAAAGTCTGCGGGTCTGCTGCACGGGTCGGCGCCTAGCATGCGCATGCACATATCCGAAAGCTCGGGTGCAACTTCGGCGTTCACGCCTCGTGGCGGCTGCGGCTGGCGCCCCCCTTCCCAGAACCGTTTGGCGGCCTCACCATCAGCAACAGACCCGCACGGCCCGGTGCCGCTGAGCAAGTGGTACAGCACGGCGCCCAATCCGAAGACATCAGCGGCCGTCGTCGGCGCGGCACCGCTCAGCACTTCTGGACTGAGATACGCCGCTACGTCACTCTCGTAGGCCGCGGCCCGGCCCAATGGCGCAGTCAACAGCACGTCAAGCCCAAAATCGGTCAGCTTTGCGTGGCCGTCCGCATCCAGTAAAATGCTACACGGCGCGATCGCGCCATGCACGACGCCCTGGGCGGCGGCAGCCTGAAGTCCACCGACGATGTTGCGGCTCCACTCCACCCCCTGACGAATGGAGTCCCCTGAGGCCGAGTAGCCCTGCAGCCGGTGCGCCAGCGCCCCGCCGGACATGAACTGAGTCACTAGGTAAGACAGCCCCTGCTCCGCCCCGCAGGAGTAAATAGGAACAACTCCGCCATGGTTCACCGCGGCAGCTTTACGGGCCAGCGCCTGATAGCCCTCCCCAAATGCCTCGACGCCGTGATCAAGAATCTTGACGAGAACCTCACGGTCCAGTGTCGTATCGAGAGCACGATAGGCGCTCACGCCAAGCCGCGAACCGAGTGGTTCCTCGAGCAGCAACGTGCCAAACGGTTTCGGGGCGATGACATTGCCCCCGCAACGGGGGCAGTTGATCCGCGTAAAGGGCTCCAAGTCCGTGACGTCCAGCCTCTGCCGACAACCAGGACAGGCAATCTTCATCGTTGCGCTCTGGCTGTCCATGCGACACCTCATCACACACAAGACCACCGCCAACACCGGCCAAGCGCACCGGGGGCAGCGCTACGGCACTAGAAGCTCACCGCCGGTACATCTCGTCCCCTGGCTCAGGGCTAAGCGCTACCGCAGAAACAGCGATTAAGTGGCAACACGACGGCTCCGAGGTGGCGCGGCCGACGCGGAAAGGCGTGCCACCCCGTAGCGATCGACGTGGCGCCGCAGCCCCGGAAAAATGCTGCAACTCTCTTGAAACGCAAGGCCCGCAGCCTATCTTAGGCAGCTGTGCGTTGGAGTGCTTCCCGACCCCATCGTCTAGAGGCCTAGGACACCGGGTTTTCATCCCGGCAACAGGGGTTCGAATCCCCTTGGGGTCGCAGGTATCGTGCCCATATCGCTGGGTTCCTAGAAGCAGCGGACAACGCCGCTCTAGAGACCGGTTGGGGGCGGGTAGGCAGAATCAAAGGACGGCATCTGCGGGCACTTGTGGCGGCCGCGTGTCTTAACTGAGATCTGCATGCATTGTGGCGCAATGTGTTGGCGTGTGCGTCTAAACTATCTGTGCATAGCGCCCACCGCCCACACCGCTACGAAGGCTCGTAGGGCAAACGCTTCCGCTGATCCGAGCCTTCGTCCAGGCGATTCCAGGTGCATGTTTCTTGATACCGGTGCGCCAAACCAATACTGCGTTCCGACTCAAGCCTAGAGCACCAACCCGACGGGCCCCCTCGGCAGAGGCCTCTTGACCCACGCCGGACGTGTTCCTATCAGAACGGACACCCCAGCAAGACCGTCAAAGTGCAGCGTCACAACGCCGCCTTGGCCGTCTCGATTAGCTTCGTGAACGCGGCAGCGTCAGTAGCAGCCAGGTCCGCCAGGCACTTACGGTCGATAGCGACCCCGGCCTTTTTTAGACCGTCGATGAGACGGCTATAGGTGAAGCCGACAGCTCTGCAGGCCGCGTTCACGCGAATGGTCCACAGTCGCCGGTACTGCCGCTTCTTTTCTTTGCGGCCGGTATAGGCCATGGCCCCGGCACGATCCAGAGCCCCGTAAGCCTGCCTCAGCAACTTCCGACCATGCCTAAAACCGCGCGCCTGCTTCAGGACCTTCTTCCGGCGCCGACGTGAGGCAACCAAACACGTCACTCTCATGACCTATTTCTCCGTTAGGGCTAGACAGCACTTGATCTCGCCGGTCACCGCACCGGGATCACAGACCGTACGGCAACGATGCACGCAGGCGACTCATCTCGGTCGACTTCACTTGGGCATCGTGGCCAAGACGCCGCTTGCGCTTCGAACTCTTCTTGGTCAAAATGTGCCGGGCATTTGCACGGTTGTGCATAAACTTGCCGGTGCCCGTCTGCTTGAACCGCTTGGCTGCGGCCTTCCTGGTTTTCATCTTCGGCATATAGACCATCCTGTCTGTGCTGACTCGTACCGTTCGCTGGCGTCCCGACGCGACGCCGTGTGACTGATGGGCAGCAATACCACAATCTTGGTTACCGCGGCTAACGGCACCAGTAACTACAGCAGTTGCCGGTGAGCCACTTCCCAAGCGTCAGCAACAGCTCACTTCTTCGACTTCGCCGAGAGCATCATCGATAACAAACGACCACTGTTACGAGGCGGAGCATCAACGGCGGCAACGTCTTGCGTATCAGCAACAAGCCGCAACATGAGCTGCATGCCCAACTCGGAGTGAGCCGCCTCACGTCCACGGAAAAACATCGAGACCTTTACTTTATCTCCCTTTCCCAAGAAGGCAACCACATGGTTACGTTTCGTTTCGTAGTCATGCTGGTTGATGTTGGGGTGAAACTTAACCTCTTTGATGCGGATAACATGCTGGTTCTTGCGTGCATCACGTTGGCGCTTGCTCGCTTGGTAGACGTGCTTGCCGTAGTCCATGATGCGGCATACCGGGGGATCTGCGGTTCCCGCCACCTCGACCAAGTCCATGCTAAGAGCTTCGGCCTTCCGCAACGCTTCATCGAAGTGCATCAGGCCGAGTTGCTGGTTGTCCGAGGATATGACCCGAACGGTCCTGCCTCGAAAGAACCTGTCGTTGGCTTTGAGTTGCCGTGCGATGGTGGAATCCTCCTATTCTGTTCATAATTCACCGGGGTGCCGCATGGAACGTCACCCCACACCGGTCATACACCCCAGCCTGACGGACTCCATCCCGAGTCGGCCGCCGGGGGAACGACACCAAAATCTACAGCCATGGCGGCGACGTGTCACCTGCGAGTTGCGATTTCGTCCCGTATCCTAATGACAAAGGCATCCACACTGCACGCGCCTTCCTCGCCGGCGACGCGACTCCGGACCGCCACGGTGTGCTCGCTCATCTCACGTTCGCCGACGACGAGCATGTAGGGTAAGCGTTGCTGCCGGGCGCGCCGAATCTTGGCCCCGATGGTGTCCGCCTCGGCATCAACCCGGACACGGACCCCCGCCTGGCGCAGCACAGCGGCCACCTCGTGGGCATACGCGGCGTAAGGTTCACTGATAGGCAATACCCGAACCTGGTCTGGCGCCAGCCACGTGGGGAACGATCCGGCGTAGTGCTCCACCAAAACGCCAAAGAAGCGCTCCAGGCTGCCGAGTAGAGCGCGATGGACCATGTACGGGCGGTGACGCTGCCCATCGGCGCCGACGTAGGTCATATCAAAACGTTCGGGCAGGTTGAAGTCGAACTGGATCGTGGTAGTCTGCCATTCGCGGCCGATGGCGTCCTTGATCTTCAAGTCTATCTTGGGCCCATAGAAGGCGCCACCGCCCTCGTCCACCTGACACGTCAAACCGCACTGCGCCACCGCCTTCTCGAGGGATTTCAGGGCCTGCTCCCAGCGCGCCGGTTCTCCGACGGCTTTGGCCGGACGAGTCGCGAGATAGGCCTTCACGTCGGTGAACCCGAATGCCTCCCACATCGACAGGCTAAAGCGCAGCACCTCGACGATCTCCGCTTCGATCTGCTCGGGAGTGCAGATGATGTGGGCGTCGTCTTGGGTAAAACCTCGGACCCGCAGCAGGCCGTGCAACACTCCTGCTTTTTCATACCGGTACACCGTGCCCAGTTCGGCCCAGCGCAACGGCAGTTCACGGTAGGAGCGTGGCCGGGTCTGGTAAATCTGAATATGGAAGGGGCAGTTCATGGGCTTGACGTAGTAATCGCACTCATCGATCTGCATGGGCGAGTACATGGAGTCGCGGTAGAAATCGAGGTGCCCGCTGGTCTGCCACAATCCCCCCTTGCCGATGTGGGGCGTATAGAGCAGCTCGTACCCGTTCTCGTAGTGTGCCTGTTTCCAGAAGCTCTCGATGACATGCCGAACACGGGCACCTTGCGGATGCCAGCAGACGAGTCCCGGACCGACCTCGTCATGGGTGCTGAACAGCTCCAGTTCAGCGCCGATCTTGCGGTGGTCCCGCCGCCGCGCTTCCTCGATCCCCCGCAGATAAGAGTCGAGTTCCTCACGGTTGGCAAACGCCGTACCGTAGATGCGCTGCAACATGCGGTTCTTTTCGTCCCCGCGGAAGTAGGATCCCGCCAGGCTCATGAGCTTCACGGCGCCGATCTGCCCGGTGTGCTCGACATGCGGGCCGCGGCACAGGTCGGTGAAGTCACCGCAGCGGTAGGCAGAAATGGTCTCGCCTTCAGGAATGTCCGCCAGCCGTTCCAGCTTGTAACTCTGACTGCGGTCGGAGAAGAACTGCTGCGCTTCCGCCCGCGACCATTCCAGACGTTCGAAGGCCAGGTGGCGGCCGCTGAGCTTCTTCATTTCCTTTTCGATGGTCTTGAGATCCTCAGGGGCCAGGCGATGCGCCATATCGAAGTCGTAGTAGAAGCCGTCAGCCGTGGCCGGGCCGATGTCGAACTTGGCATCTGGGTAGAGGCTCTGCACGATCGCGGCCATCACATGGGCGGCACTGTGCCGGAGGACATTGAGATCAGGTTCCGACATCGAATCCATCCTTCACCAGCAAACACTGCGGGAAAACGGCGACGCCGCTGGTGGGCCAAAGCCCGAGCCTGCTGTGCCGCACGCACGGCGGCGGCTCATTCGAGCACGCCCTTCGTGGAAGGAACCCCGGTTGAGCACGGATCGTGAGCCACAGCCTGATCCAGTGCCCTCCCGAATGCTTTGAATATGGCTTCGAAGGCGTGGTGGACCTCGGCCCCAGCCAACAGATCGAGGTGCAGCGTCAGCGCTCCGGCGTTGGCCAATGCTTGAAAGAACTCATGAAACAAGCGCGCGTCGAATCCGCCACAGACCGCGTTGGGCGGGGTGACCCGGTAGGCAAGATGAGAACGCCCGCTCAGGTCCACGACAGCCCGCGCCAGCGCCTCATCCATCGGCACGTAGGCCGCGCCGAAGCGCCGAATGGACTGCTTATCTCCCAAGGCCTCCTTCAGAGCCCGTCCCAGCACCAGGCCAAGGTCTTCGATCGTGTGGTGGGCGTCGACATCCAGATCTCCCTGCGCCACAACGGAAAGGCCAAAATGGCCGTGCCGCGCCAAGGCTTCCAGCATATGGTCCAAGAATGGCAGACCCGTGTTGACGCTGACCTCGCCGCCTTCAAGAACCAACTCCAGGCGGATCCGCGTCTCCTGCGTTTCCCGTGTCACTGACGCCTTACGAGCCATCGAGCCACACCTCAGCATGTCGGTTGCGCTGACCGCGCCCCTGACCCAACCAGAGTCGGGGAACGCAGCATCGGCGTACTATACGTCGGCGTGTCGCACAAGTCACGCTCCTGCACGCGAATGCCTCCGCCGGTCGCGCTCGGCAAGGCTGAACTCGCAGCCGCAGTAGTCCTGCCGGTACAGCCCCTGACGCCGACTCAGTTCAAGGCTGCGGCGGAAACCATCCTCCTGTTTGAAGTCGATCTCAAGGAAGCCGTCCGTAGCGCCTCGGCCGACGGCAAGAACAACCGATGTGCTCTTGTGCGGACTGATGGTCAGGCTCGTCGTCATGCCATCAAATCCCTGCGTCTGCGCATACCGTGCGGCGCGACCTAGGCTGAACTCAAAACAGCGTCGGCAGCGGGCGCCTTGTTCCGGTTCGCACTCCAAGCCGGCAACCCACTGCCGCCAGGCGGGGTGGTCGTAGACGTCCTCGACCAGTTCGCAGGCACAGGCACTTGCCAGTCGCCGGACCTCGCCGAGACGCTTCACGTACTCGTCCGGCGGAAAGATGTTGCCATTGGAGAAGAAGAGCGTGACCGCGCCCTGCCGCTGCAGCCTCTCCAGCGCCGCCGTGCCGCAGGGCGCACAGCAGATATGCAGCAGCAGACGTCGGCCTACAGCAGTGCTCATGGCCCTTGGTCCCCGAACCGATCGACACCCGGACAGCCGCCCAGACCTTGCTCTGGCGCCAGTCCGGTATCACAGTTCCGTACTGATGAACAGATCAAGACCACAATCGGCGACAACCGCATGCTCCGCTCCATGAAGAAACCAACGACCAGGCGCCGACAACTGACCACGCGAGCCTTCCTGCTCACACTCGGGAGCTTGACGCTGCTGGCCCTGGCCCTCCGGCTCGCGGTCTGCATCCAGCTCTGCCCGCAGCCGTTTGTCGTGGAACCGTCCGTCGTCACCGACATGGCGACCTATCGGCGCCTCGCCATGGAGATCGCCCGTGGCGAGGTCCCCACGCATTTCTATTACCAACCCTTCTACTATGCCGTCTTCCTGCCCCTGGTCTACACGGCATTGGGAACCGGCCCCTGGGGCGCTGCGCTGGTCCAGTTGGCGCTAAGCAGTGCCGCGGTATGGCTTACCGGGCTGGCTGCGGCGCGGGTATTTGGGCGCCGGGCGGGACTCATCGCCGCGGCCTTGCTGGCGCTCTCCAGATTCCAGGCCTTCTACGTCCCCTTCCTGCTGCTCGAAGTGCTGCTGACGTTCTGGATGAGTTTGATTGCCTATCTTGCCATCCGGTTCTGGGAATCCCGGTCCGCGGCCCACCTGATAGGCCTGGGGCTAGTCACGGGGGCCGCGGTTCTGACTCGTGGCAATGTGATCCTAGTCGTGCCTGGAGTCCTCGCTCTGGTCGTCTGGCGGCTCCGACCGACGCCGGGGCGGGCCATCGCAGCGGGGGTGCTCTACGTGATTCTGGCGTACGCCCCGCAGTGGCCCTTCGCGGTACGGAATCTTCACCACTTCGACCGCTGGACGGGACCCGCCAGCGCCCAGGACGCCGTCCTGGCACTGGGGAACTCGCCCGAAGCTCCCCCCGGCGGCCTCGAGTACCCCACTTCATACCAGGACTGGATGGACCTGGCCAACCAGCCCGGGCCAGGCCGCGTGCCCGTGTCCCGCCAGGTGCTGGCGTGGATCCGACGCTCACCGCTCCAATTCGTCGAACTCAAAGCCCGCATGTTTCTGCTATACTGGCATTCCATGGAGATTCCGAATAACATCAGCATCGACCGGGAAGGCCGTTACAGCTCTGTGCTTGGATGGCCGCTACTGCTGCGCTTCGGCTTGGTTGGCGCGCTGGGGGTCTTCGGGCTCTTGACTGTATTCCGCTGGCATTCGCCACGCAGGCTCTTCCTCTACTATGGCGTGGGCGCGCACTGCGCTGGCACGATCCTCTTCTACGTTCTGGCGCGCTTCCGGCTCTCGGCGGTACCTCTGATCTGCGTGTTTGGCGGAGCGGGAATCGCGCAGGCCTGGCGGATCCTCGGTCCGCACTGCCGTCCGCACCGGGACTTGCGCCGCCGTCGGCTGGTGCTACTCCTCGTGGTCGCGCTGTCCGCGTTTGTCGTTCTGGATGGCTTCACGTGGTATCAGCGCAACCTCGAAGCACCAATGGCCCGCCTGCTGCGACCGTCCGGCACCCTGGTGGCGACCCACCGGCGCACGCTGCTTCACGATCACGGCCCCTACGCCCTGGGTGGCATGGTCGCCGTGCCGGTCCCACCCGATGGACTCGTGCTGCGCAAGCGCTTTGCCCTCTCGGACCTCACGCTCCCCCGTACCTGCCCGTCTCTGCGCGTCCCGGTACTCTTGCGGCCAGGGACTCGGTTTGAGGCACACGTCGAGGCGGGCGGGAAGTCCTACGGCACGACCGCGATGACGGTGGAAGAGGAGGGGGGGAGGCAGCAACTCGTGTTCCGGCTGGACGGCTTGCCACGGCCTGAAGCGGCGGGGGACGTGGCCCTGACCTTGCGCTTGCTCAGCGGCGAAATGGCCATCCTGGCGGATTCGCTACGCTGGTATGGCCGTAGCGCGTACACCGTGGGCTCCGCCCCGCTGGACCTGCAGGCAGAAGCGGCCCTGGAGGTGGACTGGCCGAAAACCTCGCCAGGCCCGGCGCCGTCTCCTGATACGTAGGCAGAGAACATCCCGAGACCCGTGTATCCGTCCGATTCAGGGCGGCAAGAACCCGAAAGAACCAGGAAACCTGACGCCCAGACCTCAGGGTGCGACCGGTACCGGCGGTAAGGCTCCCGGCGACGGCGGCACTGGGCGCAGCCTCCGCGGCACGACGCGCTCTGCCGGGACGGCACGTGGGGCGGACGGACGCAAGGACCGGATCCGCACGGGTCCAGCGCTACTCATTTCGGCCAGCACGCTGGCAACCAACGCTTTGACAGAGGCATCCGTACTGCGATCATGGAACGCCTGCAGCAGTTGTCGGCTCTGGGTCGAGGGTCTTAAGGCCAGCGCCCTGACTGCCGCCAGAGCCACCTCGGCTTCAGGGTCTTCCAGCGACCGTGCCACCAAGTCAAGCGCCGCAGGCGTCCCCAGCAACGCCAGGTGTACAATGGCCTCACACCGCACGGGCGTGTCGTCGTCGAGGCAGGCATCGGAGAGCGCCCCCAGGCGCGCCTCCGGGGGCAGCATCGAGGTCAGCCGCACCGCCAACAGACGGACGTCGGCGAACGGGCTGACCTGAAGCCGGGTGAGGTCAGCACCGGTCGGCCAGCTCACCGAAGCCGTGGAGGCGTGCCCGGACGAAAGCCATTGGGTCAGCCCCTGCGCTGCGGTCCGCCGCACCTCGATGGACTCGTCCTCGAGGCAATGGACGAGGAACTCAGGACCCTCTTTCGCCCCGCCCGACAAGCGCGACAGCCCCCGGATGGCCTCGGCCCGGAGCAGAGCGGAGCGGTCGCTGGAGAGCCGAGTCAAGAGAGCCCTCGCGGCCTCGCCGTAGAACCCCACGTAGACCAGCAGACCACGGCGCTCGTCCGCCGGGATGGCGTCGTCGGTGACGTTGCGCTCGATCAGCTCCAGCCCCCTAGGATGCTGCAACTGCACCAGCTCCCTGACCGCACGGCTACGCACGCCCGGATCAGCATCGACCGCCAGACGCTCGAGACCGGCAAACCCGGACTCCCCCAAGCGCCCCAGCGCCCCGGCCACCTCGCGCCGGACCGTGCTGTCGGCGTCCCCCGCGAGGGGGGCCAGTAGTATCCCTCGCGCCGCCTCGTCGCCGCGCAATTGCGCGCAGTTCTGGACGGCGAGAAGGCGGACCTCGCGATCGGGATCATGCAGCGCAGACTCCAGCGTCTCTCGCCGCAGCAACCCTGGCGTGAACCGCGCCGCCGTGAGAACATTGCGCCGAACCGTCACGTCCTCATCGCTAAGGGCGCGGTTTAGGACCGCGGCGGTCTCGGCAGCCGGGACCCGAGACACTCCGGCCTCGAACGGCTCGCGCACAGATAGAATCACAGGGTCACCCAGGCCGAAGCGGCCACCCAAAATCTCGGGTAACATGGAGGAGGCCACGCGCCGCACATGGACGTTCTCGTCGCCGACCAGGCGCAGAACTTCGGCCTGCGCTGCCTGCGGCACCACCTCCCATTCCGATACGGCCACCACCGCTGAGCGCCGAACTTCAGCGTCGGGGTCCCGCAGACATGAGACCACGGCGTCGCTGGCCGCCGTCACGCGATATTTTCCCAGAATCAGCACTGCGCGCCGCCGCCGACCCACGTCCTCTCCTCGGACGTCGGCGAGACATTTTCCGATGGTAGCCGCCTCGCTTTCGTGTCCGGGCACCGAGGCCTGCTCCGCCGGTTCGCCAACCTCCCGACCGGCGGGAACCGCAAGAGGCATATCGGCGCCCTCCTGCGCCGTCGCCACGGAGATGACACAACATAGCCACACGCAGTCCAGCGCCAGTGCGCTCAGTGCCGGACTGAGACCGAGTTGGGCAAGCGGCCATCTCACTCGAAGAACTTCCGGGTGCGCTCGATGAACCGATGCAGCAGCGGGAACACGCCGTCGTCGCAGACCTCGGCAAACTCGCGCAGCTTCTGTTTTTGCGCAGAGTTCAGGTTGGTCGGCACTTCGACCGCGATGGAGACATGCTGGTCGCCGCGCCCGTGACCGCGAGCCGACGGCACTCCCTTATCGCGCAAGCGGAACACCTTGCCACTCTGAGTGCCAGATGGAATGGTCAGATCAGCCGGGCCGCTGATGGTGGGAACCCTCACCTTGCCCCCCAGCGCGGCAATATGGAAAGGCACAGGAACCTCGCAATACAGGTCGTCCGCTTCCCGTTTGAAAATCTCGTGTTCGCGCACATGGATAACGACAATAAGGTCGCCCGGCGGACCGCCACGGGTGCCGGCCTCGCCTTCACCCGCCACCCGCACACGCATGCCCGTGTCGACACCGGGTGGAATCGAAACCACGATACGCTTGCGGCGCTGCACGCGACCGGCGCCCTTGCATTCGTGACACGGGCTGTCGATCGACTCGCCTTGTCCACGGCAGTGCGGGCAGGGCTGGCTGATGCTGAAGAACCCCTGAGCCATAGTGACCTGGCCCGTGCCTCGGCAGTGCGGACACGCCCGCCGTGAGGTGCCCGGTTCGCAACCGGAGCCTTGACAGCGCTCGCAACTTTCCGCCCGGGGGATTGTGATGTCCCGCTCTACTCCGAACACCGCCTCCTCAAACTCAAGCTGCAGGTCATAGCGCAGACTTGCCCCCTGCTCCGGCCCCTGCCGAGACCGCCCACCGCCACCGAAGAACGAGTCGAAGGCGCTGTTCCCGAAAACCTGAGAGAAGATATCGAACGGGTCGCCGGCCGGCCCTGTGGAACGGGTCCGCGTGAACGCCTCGTGCCCGTACTGGTCATACTGGCGACGTTTTCTCTCGTCACTTAAAACTTCGTAGGCCCCACAGATCTCCTTGAACTTCTCCTCGGCCTCATGGTCATCGGGGTTGCGGTCAGGATGGTGTTTGAGGGCTTGCTTGCGGTAGGCCTTCTTAATGTCTTCCGCAGAAGCAGAGCGCTCCACACCCAGCAGCTCGTAAAAGTCTTTCGCCATGTGTCGTCAGTCTCGCCGGCGGGCGTTAGAACGCACCGACGCCTCTCACTGCTTGTGGTTCCCTGTTTCGTCGGCGCTACGGGTTCCCGCGACCACAACGGTCGCTGGGCCTGAACTCACGGTAACCGTAGCGGGACGCAAGAGTCGTCCCCCCAGCATAAAGCCCGTCTTCCACTCTCGCAGAACGGCTCCCGCCGGCACCACCGCCGACGGCTCCTCCGCAATGGCCTCATGCACGGCAGGGTCGAACGGCGCACCCGCCACCGCGATGCGCGTAACCCCCAGGGCACCGAGGATCCGGTCAAACTCCGCACGGGTCAACTCCAGTCCCTGGCGAATGACCGCCGCATCCACCGCCGAGCCCGCGTGCTCGAGCGCGAGGCTGAGCTGGTCATGCAGTCGCAGGAACTCGGCCACCGTCTGCGTGGTCACCTGGAAACGGTTCTCCACCGCCTCACGCTGCATGCGCTTTCGGTAGTTGTCGAAATCGGCTCTGGTCCGCAACCAGCGGTCGTTCGCCTGCTCGTACAAGGCCCGATAGTCGCACTCGGGCTCGGGAGCTGCCGCCGCGATGGGCTCTGTATCAACAAGGGCGGCAGCAGCAGCGTCCTGCGGACCCCGGGCTGACGTGGCCGCGGCGGCTTCCGGCAGGGAGGCCTCCGACGCGCCAGATTTCCCCCCCTGCGATTTTTCGCCTGACGTCTTCTTCGACATTGCACTCCTGTCCATGCTTTTCGTGCCGTCCACACCGCAGTCCAGACATCGCGGGTTCCGTGCCCCGCACCGGCCGTCAGCGAGCCTGGACCAAGACTGCCCACGGCGCCTTGTCAGTCTCACTTCGTGGGCGCGTTCCCGGGAACTGCTAAGGTGGCCGCAGGCGGCACCGCAAGCGCCGTGACGGACACTTTTAGGAGCCCACGCTGCAGGGCGATCATGTCGGCCATAACCCGCACCGTTTCATCAAGCACAAGGTCCGGCGCCAGAGGGCTGTCCTGCTTGCCAGTTGCGGCCGTCGCCTTGCGCTTGCGAGACTGCTCCCGCATCTTCTTCGCCCACTGCTCTTCCTCCTTCTGGAAAGCGCGCCGCGTCTCCAGGTTCAGGGGCAGTTCCTTCAGCTTGCGGCGCTCTGCATAGCGCCCAATGTCCTCACGCAACGAGACGAACTCGGCACTGGCCTGAAGCCGTGCATCAAAGCGCTGTTTGAGATCAGGGATCCATGGGGCCACGTCCACCTCCCGCGACGTCTCCAGGGGCTCAATGCTATCCCAGGGCAGGACGTGTGGCAGCGCCGCCTCTCCCAGCTCCATATAGTCGGTGAAGGACGGAAAACAGAGGTCGGGAACCACGCCCTTGACCTGCGTCGAACCACCATTTACCCGGTAGAATTTCTGGATGGTGAACTTCACCGACCCGCCGCGCTGATCTTTGAAGAGCTCGTTCTGGCCCAACTGGCGGTCGAGGCCGTACACGGTCTGCACCGTTCCCTTACCGTGCGTGGAGGACTCGCCCACGATCACCGCCCGTCCGTGGTCCTGCAAGGCGGCCGCAACGATCTCCGACGCCGAGGCGCTGAGCTTGTCCACCAGCACAATGAGGGGGCCACTGAACAGGCTTCCGGCCTCGGTATCCTCGCGTTTCTTGACCGTACCACGCTGGTCACGCACCTGCACGACGGGTCCGCGGTCAAAGAAGAACCCCGCCAACCGGACCGCTTCATCGAGGGCCCCGCCACCGTTACCACGGAGATCGAGAAGGATGCCATCGAGGGGGTCCTTGGTCGCGTTCTCAATGAGCCGCTGCACATCCCGCGTGCAACTGGCGTAGTTATCGGTGCCGTCCCGGCGCCCCTCAAAATCCAGGTAGAAGCTGGGCAGGGTGATCAGCGCCATGCGTCCGGTCGTGCCCTCGGCACCCTTGGGCAGTGGTGCCTGACGAATCTCACACTTGGCTTCCTGCTCCTTCAGTTCGACCTTATCCCGCACGATATCGACGACGGTGGGCGTACTGCTACCGGCCACCAGTACCGTGAGCAAGACCCTGGTATCTTTGGTGCCGCGGATCATGCGCACAACCTTACGCAGCGGCATGTCCACCACGTCAACGGGGTTGTGAGGATCCTCTCCCTGGGTCACCGCGATGATGCGGTCTCCGGCCTTGAGTCGGCCGTCGCGTGACGCCGGACCTCCGGGCACGATCTCCAGCACCTCGACATAGGAATCCTTGGTCGTCAGCACCGCCCCGATCCCCTGCAGCGAGAGCCGCATGGAGATGTCAAAGTCCTCCTCAGAGTCAGGCGCCATGTAGGAAGAATGCGGGTCGTAGAGGCGCGTGAGCGCGTTGAGGAAAAGCTCCACAACCTCCAGCGTCTCGGCCTCCATCTTACGCTTCAGAAACCGGCGGTATGACTCGTCGACTCTCTCAACCGGCGGTTTGCGTGGCTTGACGGCGGCGGGCGTCCCGGCGGCGGGCGTCCCGGCAGCGGGCGTCCCGGCAGCGGGCGTCCCGGCAGCGGGCGTCCCGGCGGCGGGCGTCCCGGCGGCAGCGACGGCAGGCGGCGTGGTCATACCGGTGTCTGGATCGTCGGTTTCCGCATCGGTGATACCGCTCTCGTCAGCGAGTTGCTCCGTCAACAGCCGGTTGGCGAGCTGACGGCGCCAGAGATCCTCCAGCTCGGCGCGAGACGCAGGCCAGGGCGCTTCACGGCGGTCAATCTGGATGGTGTCGTTACCCGTCAGATCAAGGGGTTGCGCCAACCGGGCCGCCGCGTACACGGCCCATTCCTGCACTCGCAGGAGATAGCGCTCGTACAGCTCAAAGGCGAAGTCTATGGTGCCACCTCGCCGGACCAGGTCCCCGAGGTTTTTCTCGTAGCTGCGGAAGTCTTCGATATCGGACTGCAGGAAGAACATCCGACTGGGGTCGAGCAAGCTGAAATACTCATTGAACCACTGGGTCGAGTAGTCCGCATCGACGGGGTGTCTGGCGTAGTGGCTCGAAGAGATGATCTTGACCACTTGGAGGCTGATATACTTCTCAAGGGCCGTGGGCCGCTGGACGCTGACCGGCCGCGTCAGAATATCCAGATCGTCGGCCGCGCCGCAGAGCCCCGCCGCGAAAAACGCAAGCAGGCCGCCAAGGACGACCGTGCAACCCTGTTTTTTCCATCCGGCATCTGTCATGTCATACGCTCCAGCTCTGAATCTGGCCATTCCGCCCCCGCCCACAGCGGCGCGGGGCTCCTATCACTCGACGCCTGGACCCGCCGCACGCCCCGGCGGCACAAAGCGCACCTCCGCAATGTCGCCAGCCGTGGCCTCGCGAAGCCGACTGCACAGGCGATCCCGGTGCTCGCGCTCGAGCACATAGCGCCACGTCGCGTTCGCCACCTCGACCGTGAGCACGCGCTCACGAAGGGCTACTGGCAGCGCCCGGCGCGCCACATCGGTTCCAGCCAGGGATGGCCAAAGCTCGCGCACGCGTTCCAGCACGCACACATCCCCGCTGCGAAGGCCGCGTAGCGCCTCGTCCAGCAGTTCGCCCAGCGGTCGAGCCCCCGCACGGTGAGCCCCGATCTCTCCGGGAGCCAGCTCGGGCCCGTACCACTCGGCCAGCGTCTGCTCACGCCGACGCTCTTGCGCCGTCGCCCCGCGTTCAGAGTGCGTCAGACGATACCGACCCGTACGCTCGGTCCAGTGCGAAGAACGCCGACCGCCAAGGGCTGAATTGGAGCCCCGAGTATCCATTCTATGGGGAGCACCTGCCGCTACGAACCAGACTCAGAACCGCCCGTGAAACCCGGGCCGACGCGGGCCAACCGACCGACTATAGTATGACGTTCTGCCGCTAAGGGCAGGTTGGCTCACAGGGCAGGTAATCTAGTGCCGACGAACCCGGGTGACTACCCGTTCTTGGGGTTGATGCCCATACGGCAGAGCAGAGAGGCAACCGGATGTCGACCGTGGATATCGTCGGCAACCTAAGCGCCGTACGCCAACAGATCGCGGCAGCTGCTGAGGCAGCGGGGCGAGATCCGCGCACGGTACGGCTGGTGGCCGTGTCCAAGACCGTCGGCCCGGAATCGGTCCGCCAAGCCCTGGCGGCTGGGCAACGCGAGTTCGGCGAGAACCAAGTGCAGGAGCTCCTGCGCAAAGCGGGCGCTCTGCCCCCGGAATGCACCTGGCACCTGATCGGCCACCTGCAAGCCAACAAGGTACGCCCGGCGGTGACCGCAGCGGCCTTCCTGCACGCGGTCGATTCCGCCGAACTGCTGGAGCGTATTGACCGGATTGCAGCGACGGCGCCGCGCCGACCCACGGTCCTCTTGCAGATCAACGTCAGCGGCGAGCCAACCAAGTCGGGGGTCAACCCCACCGATGCGGCCAAGCTGCTGCACGGCGCACTGCAGTGCAACCATCTGTCCTGCCGAGGCCTCATGACGATGGCGCCGTTTGGGGCGTCCGAAACAGATTTGCGACAGGTATTCGGCGGACTGCGACGCCTGCGCGACCGCCTGCAAGACGAGTGTGGCGCAGCTCTGCCCGAATTGTCCATGGGGATGAGCAGCGACTTCCGCGTCGCTATCCAGGAAGGCGCCACCCTCGTACGCCTGGGAACGGCCATCTTCGGCCCCCGCGTCTGAAGAACGAGGCGCGCGCGGGTTCTGTAGGCGGCGGCCGACTCAGCTCAGAAGCCCATGCACCTTGCTGAGCAGGGCGGTGGGTGGGAACGGCTTGTGCAGAAAGGCGCAACGGTGCAGGCCAATGAACTGCCGTTCCGCCGCATCCTCCGAATGCCCACCCCAGAGTAGCAGGGGTACGTCGGGCACCTGCGCCCGGAGCTTGCCCAGCACGTCGGCAGCATTCGGGGGAAGCCGGTCGGAGTCCAGCATGATCAGCTTCAGAGCCGAACTCTGCCCGCGCACAAGGTCAAGTCCGGAGCGCCAGTCGCCCGCGGCCACCACGTCCATCCCGTGCCGACCCAGAATTTTGCGCGTCAGCGAGACGATCAGTGGCTCTTCGTCGATGACCAGGGCCAGCCCTTCCCAATGCCACCCCCGCGCATCCGCCGCGACCGCGTCTGCCTGCGGCTCGACCGCCTCGCTGGTCGGAAGCAACACTTGAACCGTCGTCCCTTGACTCTCCTCGCTGCTCACCTTCACCCCCCCCCCGTGACTGCGCACAATGCCGAGGACGCCTGCCAGGCCCAGCCCGCGCCCGGCAAACTTGGTGGTGAAGAAAGGATCGAAAATGCGCGGCAGGTTCTGCGCCGAGATACCGCAGCCCGTGTCCGAGACCGTCACCGTGGCATAGACCCCAGCCTGAAGCTGGGTGCGTAGAGAGCCCTGCTCGAATACCGTCGGTTCTGCCAGACGCACGGCCGAGGCGACGACGCGAATAACCTGCTCGGGATCGCGTAACGACTCGACCGCATTGGTGACCAAACTGACAATGACTTGGCGCAGTTCCTGCGGCGCACCGTAGATCGGCAGCGGACGGGGCGATCCCTGCACGACCAACTGGCCGCGGTCGCGCACCGCCGGTTCCAAGAGTGGCATCAGGTCGGTCACCAGGCGCGACAGGTCCAGTTCTGCCTTGGCGAAATTGCCATGTCCTGAATAGGCCAGCATCTGAGCCGTCACTTTGCCAGCACGCTGCGCTGCGGCCTGAACATCTTCCAGCATCGAGCGGATCGGCAAGTCTCCGGGAAGCTCCGCCAAGGCCATGGAGACATTACCCAGGATGCCGGTCAGCAGGTTATTGAACTCATGGGCAATCCCGCCAGCCAGAATCTCCAGGCTCTCCGCCCGCTGCGCTTTCTGCACGCGCGCCTCGAGTACCTGCCGTTCACGCGACTGCTCCTCGATGCGCTTGCGCACAATCGCATAGCGCAGGACACGCCAAATCGTACGCTCTGCGATCTGCCCTTTGACGAGGTAGTCCTGCGCCCCCGCCGCCACGGCCTCAAGCCCGACCCCATCGTCGTCCAGACCAGTCAGCATGATAACGGGCACTTTGGGGGCGCACCGCCGCAACTTGGCCAAACCGCTCAGGCCATCGCTGTCGGGCAGGATGAAGTCCAGGAAGACAATGTCGATGCCGTCACGGTCCAAGCGCTCCAGCGCCAGGCTGAGCCGAGGCACGTGGATGACCTTGAAATCGAGGGCGCCAGTATCCGCCAGAAACTCGCGGAACAACTCCGCATCGAGGGGGTTATCCTCGACCAGCAGAATCGTCAGCGAACCCTCCAGCTTGATGCGTTCGTCAGGCATAGGCACAGGCTCGACACCCAAATCCCGTCAGAAACCGTGACCTGAGGCCAAGTACTCACGCACCAGGCCCCAACCCAGACAACGCCTTACGGGGTACCACTCGGACTCAGGCTAGCGCTGATGGGGCGCTCTGGCACGAAAGGAGACTGGTACATGGGCAACACGCCGGCGCCCACCGCACTGTCCGCGATCGCCCGCGCCCCGCTGCGCTGCGTCGCCCGTAGTTCGGCAAGTTGCTCGCCCGTGAGACCCGTCAACAACGACTGCGCCTGAGCGCTGGACTCCACCCGGACCGCCTCCATGAACGCGATGCCCCCGCCGTTGGGAAGCAGGCGCGTTTCCACGACGAACAAGGCCCGCTCGGCGGGGGTGATCGCCTGACTGCCCACCGTCGCCACGCCGTTCTGCACCCAGACTGCCGCGAAACGCGTCATGTAGCGCAGCGCCACGCCAATCCGAACCGTGGCGCCGGCGGCGACGCCGAGGCGATGCCTGTCGGCGATCACCACTGTGACCGCATTGCCCTTGGCCGTGATCTCCAGCATCACGCTCTCCAGGCCAACGGTGCGCGTGACACTCATCCCGCCATTGGCCGTCAGTGACGGCACGCTGCATTCCGGCGTCCGGAAATCAACCTCCCCGACGGCGACCGCCACCTCGCCATTGAACTCGCCGAGGGGGCCCAGCTTGCAGTCGGTGTTGAAGGTGGCGCCACGCGAGCTGAATGTCCCCACCGCGCCGACCACCTCGTAGGCGGACGCCGCGGGCCATGCCGTCAGGGTGGACTCCACCCGGCCGGCTTCCAACGTCAGGCGGACGCCGGCCTGGATCGAGGCCGCACCACCGCCGACCCGAACCGTCGTCTCCGGGTGAGTCACAAAGCCATTCAGAGCATCGAATTGCGCGGCGATGCGACCCTCGGCACCCGTCCGCAGCACCGTGCCGCTGCCACAAGCATCCCCCGTCTTAACCGGGGCATAGCTCAGGTTAAGCCGTTTTGCCTGAGCGTCCCCGCTGACACTTCCGACCGTAAAGTCGGCCGCGTTGGCGGCCAGAGTCATAGCCCCCACGACGCCAAGGCGCGCTAGTCGTACCCATCGTGATAGGATCATGTGCGTGCAGCCTTCGAGCGGCGCAGTCGCCGCCGTGCCGAGAGGCCATCCGTCGGGCGTATCCGACGACGGCAGAATCACTCGTTTGGTTCCCTAAGGCGTTGCCACACAAATATACGCCCACAGGCGCCCAATTCCAAGCGGCCGCGAACTGATGGGCGCATGTCAGTTCCGTAGGGGCTTCTGTTTCGATCGTCTCCGCGTCCGGCGAGCAAAACGGGTCACTTGACTCTTGGGGGAGACTTCCGGCGGGACGTGTCGCGAATGCCAGACGCCGCGGAGCGCTGAAAGCGCGGC
>CAILKC010000511.1 GCA_903834675.1 uncultured Victivallales bacterium
CGCGGCAGACGCCGCAGCAACGCCATCCACAGCAACATGGCATGTTCGGCAACCGCCCGACTGCAGTAGAGTGGCAGAAAGCCGAACTGCAGGTCCGTCTGGGCGTTGGCCCGGTAGGCAAGCAGATGGTCGTAGCCCGTGCTGCGAGTCAGGATGCCGCGTAGCCGGTCCGCCCACGGCGTCGGCACGACGGACTGGGTGCGGATGCTGATCACTGCCGCCGGGGGCGTACCGTCCCCCGCTTCCTGAATGGTGTTGCGGGTGAACCGCGCCGAAATACCCGCGGGAAGATGACCGCGAATGGCCTGCTCTTCTTCGGCGAAGGCCTCGTAAAATACCACATCCGGCGGCGGGTTCATGGGCGCTAACGTAGCATCGCCTGCGGCCGTGCGCGACCCGGGGGCTTACGCTCCGGGGCGGCAAGCGGGTCTTGCAGACGGGGGATACCGCGAACCTGCCCGGAACGGGCTTGGCATCGCGGGCTCCAGGGGACGGGGGATACCGCGAACCAGGCCCCGGCGGGTCCTTGGCATCGCGGGCTCCAGGGACAGGGGGATACCGCGAACCTGCCCGGAACGGGCTTGGCATCGCGGGCTCCAGGGGAGAGGCCAAGAAAAGCCCTGCCGCCCGCGGTGGGCGGCAGGGCTGAGCGTCTGGCATAGGTTACCGGTGCAGAGACTGGCCGTAGCCCCTGATGGAGAAGCTGTTCAGCCGCGCCCAGCCGCCCTCCAGCGGGGTGAGGGTGGTGGTGATGCTGATGCCCTTGGCTGCCACGTCGCTCGGCTGCCCCGTCAGGCGCGCCTCCACCATCTGGCCCCTGATCCTGCCCCTGACGTCGAAGAGATAGCTGGCGTCGTCGTCGTCGGACAGCTTGAGCGTCGCCGTGCCGGTCACCGTCCTGGCTTCAGGGGTGAGACGGAACTGCAGCGTCCAGGCGCCCGTCATGGCCGTCGGGAGCAGCAGCGTAGCGGGTCCGACAATCGGCACGGCCGGAGTGCCGCCGGTCGCGACGCTGCCCGTGGCCGGGCCGACGAGCTGCCAGGCGCCGCCCGTGTTCGCCAGCGTCAGTCTGAGCCCCAGCAAGACCCGTACGCTATTGGCTGCGCCCGTGCCCTGCATCGTCAGGGTGGCCACCAACGCGCCATTGGCGCCGGAGACGCTGCCCCTGATTGGCATCCTTACCGGCACCACCGCTTTGCCTATCGTGACGTTCAGGGTGGCCGTGCCCGTGAGCCGCCCCCTTGTGTCATGCACCACGGCCAAGGTCAGCTCTCTGCCGCCGACCGTTGTGGTGTATGGCCCCGTCAGGTCCCAGAGGCCTTGACCGCCGGTCACGTCCGCCAGGCTCTTCACCGCCGTGAAGTTACCGTTGGGCGGCAAGACGAGAGTGGCCGCCCGGAATGAGGCCGTGCGGGTGACGGAGGCGACGACGTTGGTCAAGACAAGGGGATTGGTGGTGGTTACCGGGTTATCCCACTGCGTGAACACGAAGCAGTAGTCCGGCACTGCCGTCCCCGTGATGTTGCCACCGTAGAAGATGGTTTGGGGGGTCGGTTCGAGGATGCTGCCGCCGGCGCCGTGGGCGAAGGTCACCGTGACCTCGTTGCTGATGAGGCTGGTGGCTCCCGTGGTCGGCACCGGGTTTTCGCCCGCGTCTTCGCGGAAACTGGCCGCGCCGGCGAACACCTTGGCGCCGGTGGCGCTGGCCGGCACGTTCACCCGGTAAGTCAAATTTACCGGCCAGCTCGACGGTATGCTGAGCCAGGCGAAGCCAAGGGTGCCGGTGGCGCCGGCGACCATCGGCCTGATGCTGGGCGGCGTGCTGACCACACGGTTGAAGGTCCAGCCGGTCGGCAGCGTTTCCTGCACGGCCAAGCTCGACAGGGCGGTCGGGGTGCTATGGGTCAGGGTCACCGTCACGTCCAGGGTGTTGCCGGGGGGGTAGCGGTCGCTGCCGAAGCTGCGCACAGAGCTCAGAGTGCCCTTCTCGCCGACGGACTTACGCGGCACGAGCCCCGGGGCGAAGCCGTCTTCGGTGCCTTCCTGGCAGTGATAGCCACCGCTGTTGAAGAACTGGATCATGCGGGTCAGGTCCGGCGAGAGCTGGATGACCCAGTCGCCGTTCTGGTCGGCCTGGTGCGGCGCGCCACTGGTGGCGCCGACCACGGGCGCATAGCCATCCTCGGTCCCGGCCTGGCTGTGGTAGCCGCGGCGATTGTAGAACTGAATCATGCGAGTCAGGTCCGGCGAGAGTTGAATGATCCCGTCGCGATTCTGGTCGGCCTGATGGGTGGTGCAGGGTACCGTGCAGTCTTGCAGTTCGACACACTGCTCCCCGA
>CAILKC010000512.1 GCA_903834675.1 uncultured Victivallales bacterium
GCCTCGGGCGCGAGCCCGTGGCGGGTCGGGTCGCGATTAGGATTCCAGCCCCCGCAGGGCGGCGGCATCTCGTAGCCTCGGGCGCGAGCCCGTGGCGGGTCGGGTCGCGATTAGGATTCCAGCCCCCGCAGGGCGGCGGCATCCCGTAGCCTCGGGCGCGATCCCGTGGCCTCGGGCGCGATCCCGTGGCCTCGGGCGTGATCCCGTAGCCTCGGGCGTGAGCCCGTGGCCTCGGGCGTGATCCCGTGGCCTCGGGCGTGAGCCCGTGGATCAATCGAGGTAGTGTTCGGGATCGTGTTCCACCCCGTGCTTCTCAAGGAACAGACGCAGTTCTTGCTCAAACGGCACGCGGCGATGGTGCTCCTCCTGCCGGTCGATGTAGGTGATGACACTACCCGTCGCTGACTCACTCACGGAGAACACCCCGAATCCGCTCTGCCAGGCGAAGTCGCCTAGGTCCGCATAGGTCTCATGAATCCAGCGGGACGAATTCGCCTTGAGCGTCTTCACGACCTCGGACGGAGCGTGTGCAGGCTTGACCACCAACAACATATGCACGTGGTCCTCGACGGCACCGGCGCTCAGGATATGTACCCCTTCGTTGCGGGCAATGCCATGTAGATAGCCAAGGAGATCGCCACGCATGTCCCGGTAGAGGCAGTTCCTTCGTCCCTTGGTGCTGAAAACCACGTGGAGAAGGATGCGTGAGAAGGTGTGTCCCATTTTGTGCCGCCTCCCTGCGGGGGCTCAACCATCATTGTTCATCCATGGGGTCCACGGGCTCACGCCCGAGGCAACGATTATGCCATCCCCTGCGGGGATTGCCCGGGTCCACGGGCTCACGCCCGGGTCCACGGGCTCACGCCCGGGTCCACGGGCTCACGCCCGGGTCCACGGGCTCACGCCCGGGTCCACGTCCACGGGCTCACGCCCGAGGCAACGATTATGCCATCCCCTGCGGGGATTGCCCCTTGGCCTGGTCGGTTGGGGCGTCTGCGGCCTGATGGTGAACCAGCGCACAGGTCTCCTGGGCCAGGCGGATTTCCTCCATAGCGAGGGCTCGGAGGGCGTCTCGGGCGTCGTGGAAACGGATCAATTGAGCCAGCGCGATGTAGAACTCCGCCGCGGCTTCCTGGCGGCGGATGATGCGGTCGAAGGTCGCATCCTGCGGCAGGCTGTTGCCGGCCTGCCGGAGGGAATCGAGCAGCCGCTCGGGGTCTCCCTGGGCCACGTCCGCATCCATCTCCGCGACCCGGTCGGCGTCGGCGGCTCGGCTGATCCCGGCGAGAGCCGCCGCGTGGGCCCGGTGTTTCTCCTCCAGACGGCTCAAGGCGAGGCGTCGTTCCGGATCGCTGACCTTGGGCGCGTTCTCATGGATGAAAGCCGCGAGGTCTTCCTCAAACGCCATCGCCTGGCGCCCGATGAATGACGATAGGGGTTTGGCGGTTGCCGCCGCGCCCTCGGCCGCCGGCACCGTGGGAACCGTGTCCTCCATGGGGGCCTTGCGGGCCAGGTTCACCAACAGGATGAGCCCCACCAGCACGAACATGATCGCGGATCCCAGGTGCAACACCTTCACCGGGATCCACCGGCTGAGGGCTTCCCCGCAGACCACGGCGAGGGCGGTGGTGCAGATCAGTGCCAGGCTAGTGCCCAAAAACACACTCCACGGGCTGCGGCTGGAGGTCGAGAAGGCCAGCGCCGTGAGCTGGGTCTTGTCGCCCAGTTCGGCCAGGAAGATGAGGCCAAAACTGGCGAGAAGGACTTTGAGATTCATGGGGCCCATACTCCTGACGGTTGCGCTGCAAGTCCGCTGCGTTTCGTGGTTGGGATGGCGGTTCACCAATCAGCCAGGCCAGTAGCATAAGCCGGGGGAGCGCGGCTGCCAGCCGGCGGGCAGATCACGGCCTGGGATGTTCCAAGAAAGAGCCCCCGCTCGATCTGGCAGGCGTCTGCCATGATGTTGCTTGCCGCCTTGGAGCCCGCGATGCCCAGCCCGTTTCGGGCGGGTTCGCGGTATCCCCCGGGACGGCGGAAGCCCCGGCAGGGCCCACTGGCGTCGAGTTCAAAGGTGGGGGCGCAAAGCTGTGTCAATCCACAGCAGTCCAAAGCTTGGCATGTCGGCCGGCGCGGTCTGGGACTGAGTTCGGGCGGCGCCCGGACTCTTTGGACTGCGGGGGCTGGCAGGCCAGCCTCTGCGCGGTACTTTGGGTGATGTCGTTGGAGAGCCGTGTCCGTTTCGGTATGTAGGTCCAAACGGGAGAGGTCCTGCGCCATGCACCAGCCGCAACGATTCGGAATCGAGGCCCTGGCATTCGCCGGAGTCATGCTTGTCTGTGGTCTGCTGGTTGCGGCCGAGCCGCCGACCCGGGCTCCGGCCGACGATCTGCCGGAGGAATTCCGCCTCATGTCGGGCCTCCCGCAGGGAACGCCGCGCAGTTGGCGGCTGCTGGTGCGGAATGAGAAGGTTCGGGAGCAGGAGGCGGCGCGTCCCGACGTGAATGCGGTCCAGGAGGTCTGGCAGCTGCCGCTGAGCAAAGGCCGCCACGTCCTCAAGATCGTGTTCAGCCGTCCCTACAAGGTGCCGGAGCACGTATTCCACCTCTACGTCAACGCGGACGGGGATGCGGCGACCGGCCGGAAGAGCGGGGCGGTTGGGGTTGACTACATGTACACCTACTCCTGCAAGACGCCCGATACGGAGCAGGAGTGGTGGGCCTTCTGGGACAAGGATGGCTCCAGCACCTACCCTAGCTTTCTCCGCATCTTGCGCGACGAGGTGCTGTATCTCTGTGTGGACATGGACACGCGGCAGCAGGATGGGGCTTCCGTCTTCGAGCTCAGGACCAACTCCTACATCTGGCAGGAGGCAGAGGGTACCTGGAAAACGGTGCTCACCCACGACGTCGGCCCCGTGCCGGTGGTGGGCGACCCCGAACCCGCCGCGGAGCCCATGAAGGCCGCCCATTCGCTCCTGCTCAATCCCGCGCTGGAACTGATCGGTGGGCGCGCGTTTGGCTGGTGGCTCAAGGGTGGCGGAGCGACTGGCGGGGCCAAGCTGGAGCGGGATGCCGCGGAGCAGGCGCTGCGGGTCGCACCGCTGTATGCGCCCGAGGGACTGCTGCAACCGGTCCGCGCCACGCCGGGTCATTACCTTCTGCGGGCACTGGCTCGCACCAATGTGTTTCAGGTCCATCTGGTCGCAGGCCAGATGCAGATGCCGGTGGCCGTGGGCAGTGAGTATCGCTGGGTGGAGTTGCCATTCGTCGTGAAGCAGGCGGAAGGGCGGAACACCGCCAGTGTTGAGGTGGGTTTTCGCTACTGCTCTCGACCGGCAACCGGCAACGCCTCGCTCCTTCCCGCCACGCTCTGGGTCAAACAGGTCGAACTGCAACGCCTCGGGGACACGGCCCTGCAGGAGGGCTGGATCGAGACGCTCCCCGTGCATCCTCGGCACCACCTGGATGCGCTGGAGGCAAGCCCGTCCCGCCGGCGCCCTGGGAAGGTGGTGTTCCAGGATAGCTTTATCGGCACCGAACTGTGGCTCATGACCCAGGGGGGCCAGGACGACCACTCCTACGTCGGGCACCCCAACTTCAGTCGCGACGGCAAGTACCTGCACTTCGGCGCTCGCCAACGGCCGGCAGGGCTGCTGCGCACCGATGGCGAGGCACGTTACCTTGACGACCGCTGGCTGGGGCTGGTCTGGCCCTTTCCCTGGATGGACCGGCAGTTGCCGAAGAATGAGGATCCGGCGGACTGGGTCGTGGTCAGCCGCAATGCGGCGCTCGTGGAACTGGAGAACGCCGTCACCGGCGCGAGGCACACCATCGAGCTGCCCACCCGCCCGGGGTGGACGATCGTTCACTATCCGGGCCTGACTAACTACGGGCTGCGTGGCCCACGCATCCCGGGGATCACGCACGACACTCTGGTCTGGTTGTCGGAAGAGGGGAAGGCCGTCGCCACGTCGACGGCCGCAGGGCGCGAGTTCCGCCCGTTTGCCATCCCCAGCCTCTCTGCGGAGCCGGCGCAGGACACGGTGTCTGCCGGCATGAGTTTCGTGGGCGGCAAGAGCGGTGAGAACTGGTGCGACGCGGTGGACGGCCGGGACGAACGCTACTTCTTCCTTGAACTCAACCGCGATAACCTGCCCAACCATGCCACCAACCCGTACCAGATGTTCGCCCTGCCCCTCACGGGTAAGGCGCGGGGGCCGTTACGGGTCGTGCCTCATCCGGCCGGGCCCGTCACCGCGTATGTGACCTCCCAGACCGGGCCGACCCAGCAGCCCTCGGCGAAGTGGTGGGACTACGCGGCCGGCTTCCCCTGGTCGGGTGACGACGCCTGCCTCCTGCTGGAGGACGGCACCCTCGTACACATGAGTTCGCTGGGCCTGCACAGCGGCTTCCACACCGGCGGGAGCGCCAGCACGGTGAGCCTGATCGGCCTGGAGAACGAGAGCGACCGTTTTGTGGGCACCTACCACAAACTCGACCGGATCTCCTGGCCGCATGAGTTCCGGCGCGACCGTGACTTTGCCGTGGTGGAAGGCTACGCCGAACCGGCATCGCCGATCCTGATGATCGACCTCGAGCATGAGACGATGTGGACCGCCGTAGTGACCAATTTCCACGACTATCTGAAGCGCTACAGCAGTCGCTGGAACGAGGCTGCGTATCACAAGCCCATGTTCCGTCTGGCGCCAAACTTCAGCCCCGATTTTACCAAGGTCTGCTACTTCTCGCCGATGCTGACGGGCGATGTGCCCGAGCGTAAGTGGGGCGACCTCTATGTCGCGGTGGTGCGCTACCCCGAGCCGCCGCAGAATCTCCGGGTCGGCATGCGGCGGACCCTGAGCTGGGATCTGCCCCGACGGCAGACGGAAATCCGCGGTTTTCGTCTCTACCACTCGGCGGAAAGTGGGCGCGGCTACCGACGGGTGAGCGAGGAGTTGCTCACGGGGACTCGCACCCGCTTGTCGGCCGACGCCGAGGGTTTTTACGCCCTGACCAGCGTCGAGCATTCTGGCCTGGAGGGCCGCCTCTTTTCCAATGAGGTGCAATTGGGCAGTCAGCCCCTGTTCCGACAGTTCCATGAGGTCGAGACGGGCAGGATCAGCAAGCCGATGGTGCCCTTTTTCGAGCCTGCCGAGGCCAGTGGGGCCTACGCGGTGGCGGTCACCGACCCCGAATACCTTGAGCGCCGCCGACTGGCTGAGGGGCTGCGCGGCACGGTCCTGCTGTCGGTCAGGGTGCCGGACCGAGACGGCCTGCGCCTGTGGGCCAGGGTCCGGGGGATGTCCGAGCTGGAACGGGCTTCCTACACGCGCGGCTGGCCGGGCCGTGGAGGTGCGGTCGCGTCCGGTGCTTTCGCCCTGCGTTGCGGCGACGCAACTCTTGGCCGCTTCGCCGTGACCGGGCCGGACTGGCATTGGGTGCAGCTGGACGCGGGCTCGATCCGCTTGCCAGCTCAGGCGCTGGACCTGGAGCTGAGCACCGCGGATGCAGGCGTCGCCGTGGACTGCCTCTGCCTCACCAACGACCCGGACTTCCAGCCCGCGGGTCGCGGCCGGGAGCCTGGCGACGAGCTAACGACGCCAGCCGACCTGCGGCTGGAGGAGTTCACCCTTGCGGACGCTGACCGTCTCGAGGTCGCCGCCGGGCAGGTCAAGATCGCCTGGCAGCCTTCGTCCGCGCCCCAGGGAGTGACCCGGTACCAGGTCTACCGCGGCGAGACGTCGGACTTCGCCGCCGACCCCGAGCACCTGCTGGGTAGCCCTTCCCAGCCGCTCTTTTACGACTGCGATCTGGAGGTCGGCAGACGGCTGTTCTACCGGGTTCGCGCCCTGGACGCCTGGGGCAACCTTTCCGGCGCTTCTCCCGCTCTTGCCGTCACGGTCGAGCCGCCCGCCTTGCGTCCCGCTTTCGAGTACCGTCGGCAGGCGGCCGATCCGCTCAAGACGGTCATCGTCTTCGCGGCCGGAGGATCCCGCTGCGACAAGGGTAAGATCACCCAGTGGCAATGGGCCTTTGGGGACGGTGCCACCGGGGAGGGGCCTGAGGTCACTCATGCCTACACCGAGCCCGGGCGCTACACCGTCACCCTCCGGCTCGGCACGGACCTGGGCGCCGGGGCCAGGCTGAAGAAGACGATCCAGATCAACCCGGCCTGGGTGGAGGGGGTGCGGACGGGCGGGGGCGTCTGGCTTGAGGCCGAAGACCACCGCGGCGAGGGCGGCGGCACCAGCCGTATCGCCAGCGCTCGCATCAACGCCTCGGACCGCATCGTGACCTACTGGGAAAAGGACCTCGGGCATTGGCTTGAGTGGAAGCTCCCCATCCGCACGGCTGGCGTCTATGCCATCGCCCTCCGCTATGCCTCCGGAGCCCCGCAGGCCTTGCGGGACGGCCAGATTGACGGCACCAGCCCCGGAAAGGACTGGCAGGGACTACGATTCCCAGGCACTGGCGGCTACTGCACCGAGACGGACAACTGGGCCTGGCGGCTGCTCAAAGGCAAGGAGGGTGACGTGCTCTGCCAAAGCCTGTCAGCAGGGGAGCACACGCTGCGTCTGACCAATCGGGGGGGCGGCATGGCCCTCGACGCCATCTTGCTCATTCCGTCCGGGCTCCTACCCCCGGCTCCATAGCCCGCCGGTTCCCGCCCACGCCCGGCCGCTGGCGCTAAAACTCCTGGATGTCAGATCCCAGTACACAGGACCGGGAAGAGGGTTTTCATAATTTGGAAACCTGCCTGGGTCTGATCCCCTTCAACTCATAAAATGGCCCGGGTCAGGGGCGCCAGTAGGAGTCCACCGCTTCCTTGGCCAGGCGCACATAGTGTCGCCCCCGCTCGAAATCGCCAAAGATCGTCCCGACTTCCCGTTGCGCAATCTCGAAGATGCAACCGCTCGCCGCCTCGCAGACTCCCTTGAAGTACGCGCTGATGGCCTCGTCTCTGAGAGGCCCATCGCAGGTCACAAATTCGGCCCGCGGCTTGCAGTAGTAAACGACTCGGCTGCCGCGCAGGAACTCGCCGATGCGGGGTTCATCGTTGAAGGGGGAGACGGACAGCTTGCGGAGTTTGGACCAGGTTGACAGGTACTTCGGCCAGATGGCGTCGACGCGCTCGCAACAGCCGTAGGAGAGCAACCCGAAACGATCGACCAGGCGCTGCTGGTACGGGAAGACGAACTCGCCGAAGGTATCCGCCGAAACCGCCGTCGTTTCCTGTGACTCGAGGAAGCCCCAGCACTCGGTTGTCCGCGTTACCCGATCACTCGGGAGTTCGGTGGTGAAGGCAAAGGACTCCTGGGCCAGGGGGCTCAGGCCACTCGTCGGCAGCAGCAACTGCTCCGCCTCAAGGAAGTCGTAGTACCGTTCGTAGACTTGGGTCGCCATCTCCATCGCCTCATGCACCGCGTCCGGACAATCGAACATCGCCAGGTAGTAAGCTTCCATGCCCAGCAGCTGCACGAGCGGGTTGGTCATCCCCCCCGACAGGCTGCCCATAACCAGGCGCACCGGCAGGATATCCCCCAGGACATCCTCCAGCAGCTCCCGCCGACGCGCGGTTCCCTCCCGATCAACCCCGAATGACCCGCCGCGCAGCTTGTCCACCTCTGAGGCCAGGTCGCGGATGACCGGATTGATGTGAAATCCCTGCGCGTTGGGACCCGCGGCTCGCGTGATCGAGCCGTCCAGACCGAACGGTCGCACCCGCGTGTGCCACGTCATATCGAAGGTCGCTGCGACGGGCGTATCGTCGTCGAACAACTCGCGCCCGACCAACTTGTCAAGAAGAGCGGCCTCGATCAGGCGCGCTTGCTTACCCTCGCATTTCAGGCGGGGGGTGATGACCTCGTGGCCAAAATTGGAGAACAGCAGCCGGACGGTCGGAGCTTCGCGTCGTCCCTCCGCCTGCGCCCGCCACTTCTTCAGAATGAGGTCATTCTGCGGAGAATTCGCATAGTCGAGCTGGAGCTGCGCCCGCCGTCTCAAGATCTCGCGATCTGGTGCTGAAATGAAGTCCATCTTGTTATCCTTCCTGCCTCGTTATAGGGGCCGCCAATCGGCAAACTCAGGGCCGCCCGCCCCCCAAGCAACATCCCTGCCCATCTGCGTGGCAAGCTATCGCGCGCCGACGTCTTCATCGTGCCGGGAGACACTACAGCGAACCGACACACGGTTCAAGCCGCGGGGTCCCAAGGACAGGGCTGCCCCAAGGGCCCGGAAATCAGGTTGCAGATCTGCGGCAAGAGAGTAAACTGGCCGCGGACTGGCTTCATATGGGCCTTCCTTTCTGGCGCTTTCATCCGGCCCCAGAGTGGCCCGAATCCAGCCCCTTTACGATCGAGAATCCGTCCGCCTGTAGGATGGCTATGAGGAACCCTAATGAAACACAGCCTCACGCTCCACTCCGTCCTGCTGGCAAGTGCGCTACGCGCCAACGGTCAGGAGGCCATCCCATCGCAGGTCGCGCCGCCCAGCGCTTCCACGGGGCTCGAATACTCGCTGGAGACCCTCGCGCTGGGTTCCTCGGAACGAAGCATCGTCTATCGCACGCACGATCATATCGAAGCACCCAACTGGTCGCGCGACGGCAAATTCCTGCTCTTCAATTCCAAGGGCACGATTTACAAGTTGCCCATCACCGGCGCTGAAAAAACCATGGCCGTCCCCGGCAGCACACCGCAAGGGCTCGACACCGGTGTCGCCAAGAAGTGCAACAATGACCACGGCATCTCCTTTGACGGCACCCAGCTCGCCGTCAGTTCGCGGACCGCCAGCAGTCAATCGCAGATCTATGTGGTGCCGATCGATGGGGGGGACGCCCGGCTGGTCACGCCGTTGTCGCCGTCCTACTGGCATGGTTGGTCGCCGGACGGCAAGACGCTGGCCTATTGCGCCGAGCGCAACGGCAACTTCGACATCTATACCATTCCCGCCGCCGGTGGCGAAGAAACGCGCCTGACCACCGCGCCCGGCCTCGACGATGGCCCGGAGTATTCGCCGGACGGCAACTACATTTACTTCAATTCCGAGCGTGACGGCGCGATGCAGATCTGGCGCATGAGACCCGACGGTTCGCAGCCGGAACCGGTGGTCGCCGATGAGTACCGGAATTGGTTCCCACACCCGTCACCGGATGGGAAGTGGATCGTCTTCATCAGCTTTGGGAAAGACGTGATGCCCGATGAACATCCCGCCAACCGAGACGTGCTGCTGCGGTTGATGCCGACGGCTGGGGGCGAAATCCGGGTGCTGGCCAAACTCTTCGGTGGCCAAGGCACCCTCAACGTGCCCTCGTGGTCACCGGATAGCAGCAAGGTGGCGTTTGTCAGTGTCGAAAAACCGGTTCCGCCAGATTGGGCCCTGCCGGGCATGCCCAAACCGAACTTCCACAAGCAGGTTCCTCCGCCGGTAGACTTTCATCGGCCAACCGTCACCTTCAACCAGCCGCTGGGGTTGTTTGAAGGACAGTCCGATCTCGGCGGCCCGCTGCTGCCGGGCAGTGCCAGTTATCATGCCAACACCAAGCACTACCGGCTCACCTCCGCGAGCTATAACATCTGGTATACCCGCGACGAATGTCGCTACGCCTGGAAACGAATGTCCGGCGATGCGTCCCTCAGCGCCACCTTCACATTTCCCCATCCAGACGGCTATTTTGATCGCAAGGCCGTGCTCATGTTTCGCCAGGATCTCGGTGACGATTCCAAGGCGGTCATGGTCGCGTTGCACGGTGGGGGATTGATCCATCTGGCGCAGCGTCCCGAGAAGGGCGCGAATCTCGTGGAGGCCTGCCGCCTCAAGGCCGGTGACCGTCCCGCGGACGCTCCGCCCGTCCGCCTCGGCATCGAAAAACGCGGCGACACCTTCGCGCTGTCAGTCAGCTTGAATGGCGAACCCCTGCAACCGGTTGGCACCCCAGCCAAACTCCATCTTGAGGGGCCGTTCTACGTCGGCATCGGCTTCTGTTCTCATCAGCCGGTCACTTCAGATACGGTGGTGCTTGCGGACGTGGTGCTGAAGTGATCCTGACAGGAAGAAGATTCGACGATCTCTTCGGCGGGTGGTCCTTAGTGGTGCCATGGCCGCAGGTTTCGTTGCGGCCAGTAACGCACTCGTTGCCGAAGATGCCACGGACCCGAAGCCGGCCCAGAAAATCACCGTTGCCGAGGCGGTGACCGAGACGCGTGCCCTGCTGCAGGGACGGCGGATTTCCGACCTTCTCGGGGTGACCCATACGCGCGGCCAGTATGCCTTCACGGATAAGCCCTTCCTCATCGAAGGCGCGGAAGCAGTGAACCCTCTCGGCGCGAAGATCATCAAGTTGTTGATTTGGTGCCGTTCCCACAGGATTTGGTGCCGTTCCCACAGTAAGCATTGGCGCCCAGTAACTTCACTAACTTATCTTGGTATGAAAAGCTATTTATCTGCTGTTTTTAATACCATAATTTACTTCTAACGGTTCAATGCCGTCCACGCCTCCTGCTGCGCCCGCTTGGGGGCCTGCAAGGCGTAGGTGGGACTTCCTTCCGCAACGGCAGAGGGCTCGTCAAAGGGCGTCAGTGTGACCTTCGCACTGCGACCTGCGGGGAGGAGCACGTCCAGCCACTCGGGGTCGCCCACGGCCAGGGCTTCGGACCCAAGGGGCCGTCGCTGCCCCCGGCCCCCGCGCGACCTCCTCCTCGATGGCGGCCCGGTACCGGGCCGCGAAGGACGGATCGTCCGGCATCCCCAGGCACCACTGCTGCCGTTCCCGGTTCACGATGCGCTAGCGCTGGCGCTACCCGCACAGATCCCGCCGCATGCTCCCCCCAGCCATTCCGCGGGGTGGTCACAGGCGTCGGCGCGGACCATGTTCATGCCGATGCAGATAGGCAGCGCGACAGATGTCGGCCGGTCTGCACCAGCGTCGGGACACACTGGGCTGCTGTTGGTCCCGCGGATTCCGTCCCATGGCGACCTTGCTCCCGCCTCCGTCCCGTCGCCGCCGACGACGGCCCCGTGCAGCGCCCCCGGCCCGGCACGCTATACCCGGATGCCACCGGCAGCGCAGAAGTCAAGCTTGTAAGCTAAAAAATGATTTTGACCCTAGAAAAGCTTATGCAAAGCTAGTGTTTACCGTAAATTGCTCTGTAAGCTACTACTCTAAAGTCACTTCTGCGGGAACGGCACCGGTTAAACTACTCTAAAGTCACTTCTGCGGGAACGGCACCGGTTAAACTACTCTAAAGTCACTTCTGCGGGAACGGCACCGGTTAATAACCTTTACGGAACTGACTTGCGCCCCGCCTCTTCCCCATCTCTTGCGCTCCCATCACCCCGGGATTAGCTTCTGCCGCATGACCTCGGAAACGCAGTTTTCTGTCAGCCTGAGGGGGCCCCGATGATCGCCATCGTCAGCATGGCCGAGATCGCGTCA
>CAILKC010000513.1 GCA_903834675.1 uncultured Victivallales bacterium
ACGTTGCCGACGTCGTGACGCCTTCAAGCTGGAGGGCGAGACGCTGGCGAGCCGGGGGTTCTGAAAGCGCCTTACATAACTTACTCTTCGCCAGTGCGTTGCTCTCTGTGCTCTCGTTGCTCTCTGTGGTTGACAGAATTGGAACTCGAATAACCCTGTAGCTCGTTCCTGCAGGGCTCAAACCAGTAACCGTCCTATTCCTAGGGGCGTTGCCCTAGGCTGGTATCGCAACGCACCTTCAGCGCTCCTGACGGATCCCCTTATTGCACAGGTCGCTAAATCTTAAGCCCCCACCATACCCAGGGCTTTGCCCTGGGCTGGTATCGCGCCGCGCTTTCAGCGCTTCAAATCGATTCCGCCGAGACGATCGCAGAAACCGCCCGGCGCCGACTTGATCTGAATCCACACGGGGCATCAGACCGACTTACCCTCGGCGGATCTAAGGCCTTAGAAGTTAGAAGCTGAAGAACTTCTCAGGCACATACACGATGTCATTGTCCTTGAGAATAAGGTCAGGAATGATCCCCTTCTGAACCTTCTTCATGTCCACGGGAATACGGTTGCGAATCCCGTTGCCCATATCGCGCAGGACATAGACGCCAGCCTGATCGGCAAAACGTCCGTAGCCACCGTTGCGCATGAGCACCTGCAGGATCGTATCCTCGCCATCTTCAAGAGTAACCACAACTGGCCCGCCGCCCCTGTTGGAGTTGGAGTTCGAGCCCCCTCCCACCCTACCGTCCAAGTAGACGCGCATCGGCGACAAGACGGTGCGGGCATCCCTGCCCCAGAGGACCAGAATATCCTCACTCAGCAAGTTCACATCAGCTTGTTCGCCACGCATGATAGCGCCCAAGTTGAGGATTTCCCGCCGGGTGCGGTCTCTCTCGATGCGGATCAGTTCAAGAGTCGTGAGATCGGCGTTCCGGTTGGGTCCACCGCTCTGGCGGATGGCGACCATTACTGTCATGCGCGCGGGCGCAGGCAGAACCACCACGCCAGGGCGAAGCACGTTTCCCTGCATGTAGATACGCCCGGACTGCGAACTCCTGTTTGCCCACTCTCCGGTGGCCTTAGCGGGCACCATAACGATATCCTCGTTCAGGAGGGCAAAATCGGGAGTCAGGCCAGCGCCGTCCATGATGGCCTTGACGTTGATGGTCTCGATCAAGGCGCGCCCATCGGCGAGGCGCAGGACCTGAACGCGCTCCAAGTCAGCAAACGCTGTAAGGCCGACGCGCAGCATTAGCGTCACAACCGTGGGCTTATAGTTGCCGGGAATAGGCCACGGCCCAGGATTGCCGACCTCGCCGGTGAGGTACAGATAACTCCTCGGGGCCGACGGGGACTCCCCCACTACAAGGTCAACGGTCACGCTCGCATCGCGTACCTGATTCTGCCCCAACTCGTCGCGGATCGCCAGTTCGACCTGTTTCAGCGTCTTGCCGGCCACATTGATCTTCGGCAAGCGGGGGATGATGACGTAACCGCCGGCGCGTACTTGATAGATGCCGTTGAAGCTGTCGTCCTCAGCCACAGACACTTCCAACATGTCGCCTGGAACCACCATGTCCTTCTCGTCCCGAGTGCGAGCGTCCTCGCCGACCGCTTTCATCAGAGCATTTTCCTCGGAGGCGACCGTTGCCAGGCTTGCCAAGGTGTCCACCTTGCGAGCTTCCCAGGCCTTGACCTCACGCGTCCACTTGTCAGCCTCTAAAGCGGAGGTTTCGTCCTTGGCGCCGGGGGCCCCGCGGCCAGCAAGCTTGCTCTTGGCCCAGGCCACCTTGGCGTCGACGTAGGCCTGCTCACTCTGCAACGCACGCCGCTTTGCCGAGAGAGTCTCAAGTTGGCGCTGCACGCCCTCGCGCGTCTGCTGTTCCTGGCCGACAACATCGTACGATTTTGCGACACTCTCTACGTTCTTAGGCTCGGCCACGGCCGGCTTCGTGTCCTGCCCTCGCAGGGGCGGGGCAAGCAGCACGGTGAGTGCCAGCGTCGCCATAACGGCACCGGTTAGAGCCTGGGACAAGCGGGTTACACACCTTCTCACGGGGCAGTCCTCCTTGGTCTTCACTGGGCAGTCCTCCTTGTTCCGTTGGGTCTGCGCCTGCACACGCCTACGCCTACCTTCTTCTGTTGACCTGACAATCACGAACCCTAACCATCACATCTTGCAAAGCGGCGAGCCGTCTATCCGTTTCACCACAAAGAGGAACCGGCCTAGCGCTGGGCTCCAAAAAGTTGACTCAGCGACATGCCCTCCAAGTCTCTGCTGGCACTCAGCACCAACAGGTTCTCGTAGTAGCAATCGTCGCCGTCCGTGTAGTGCATGCGAAAGCGATACGCGATACGCCACATTTCTCTATGGCGGTACAAGTCGACTTCGGCGTCGACGGCCTGGTCGTCACTGTTGCCGTTAGCGTCCCAGGTGTACTGATAGCGGACCTGCAGCCGTGACGCGAGGCGCCAGCGCAGTTCAATCTGGTGCCTCCAGTCAGGGTCTTCCTTACCGGTATTCTCGTTCCATTGCTGTTCATAGTACGAGCGCCACGCCATGGCGAAGGTACGTCGCGTGTAACTCAGACTGCCACCGACGCCCCACTCCTCCTCGTCCACCCCGCCATCCCCATACTGTTCAAGCTCCGTGCGGGACGCCGCGAAACTGGCTGCAAAGCCATCGCCCAGGCTTTGGTGCAAACGGTAGGTCAGATGCTGGCGCAGTCGATCCTCAGGTTCCGCCACATAGCGGGCCAGACTCAGAGACTGCGTGGTTGTAGAGCGAGGCTGATGTGTCAGCCCAAACTCGTAGACGGTGTCCTGCTGGTCCTCCTGACCACTGGATGAGCGAATGTGTCGGCCGACATTGCCGTCCATGTGGATATAGTCGGTGATACGCCCCGGCCCCGTCACCCCGAGCCGTAATGTTTGGTCCCACAAGGGATCGTTACTGTCACGCGCGACAGTATAACTGACATAGGGCGGGAAACGCAGGTCAGGGCGGTCTACGAGTAAGCCCACCGTCGCCCCTTCATACCAGTTTGCCCGGTCCTCACGCGCGCGGTCTTCCTCGTTGGCATAGCGATAGCCCGAGTCTCCACGGAAAACGCGGACCACGGGGCGAATGGACGCCTCGGCTGCACGCGTAAAGGTAAGCGACAAGTTGTTGGTACACTCCAGGTTGCCATCCAAGTCCTCATTGTAGTCGTAGTTGTTGTCGTACCCCCTCGTGCTGCTCGTACGATCCCAGGCAGAGACGGTCGTGACCTTGCTGCCGGCCTCACCCAACTCGCCCGAGCCCACGATGTCGGAACCGCCGGCATAGCGGCCGTAGTCGCTGGACCCAAGCTCATCGAAGCGCCATCCTGCGACACCCGGGTTGATGTCCAGTTCAAGCATGGTCAACTCTTCTGTCAGATAGCTACCGAAGCTCCGATGCACGCTGAAATCACGCGCTCCGAAACTGTTTCTCAGCCCCACGTCCCAGCCGCCCATATTGAATCCCGTTGACAGTTCGCCATGAATGCCGGAAGATAGGCTAGCGAAGGGATCAAACGAACCGCTGGCGCCCATAGCGAAGGCCAGCGTGTCGCGCGGCATGCCGAAACCCTGCAGCCCCGCGTAGCCTTCGAAGGGCAGGACAATGAGATCGCCCTGCAGAGACACCTGCGTGGTATCACTTAGCCGCCACATTGCACGGATACCATCGACCGCGAGTATACTTACCGCCTTGGCGTCACGGTCGTGCCGCGTGTGCCCGGCATTGTCGGTCATCAACACTGACGTTACCACTCGGTCCGCGTCCAGTTTGAGCGGGCCTAGGTGTACCAGCGCGTCCTCGGACCTGGAGCCCTCGATAAAGGGTATATCCACGTCGGTCCAGGATGACAGCCACGGCCTGGCCGTGGGCAGACTCAGGGAGAGGTCAGTCACGGGTAACACCACGTCGGTGACCTCGCCGACGTGGAAAACGGGATCGACGTAGTAGTTCCGGTCGCCGTACCGACTCAGGTTAAAGTCGGCAGCCCGCTCTATGACGTTACCACTTGTCCCTGTTGCGTTTACACCTGGCGCGTGTATCCCCGGTGCGCTTACCGCTGGCGCGTTCACCACTTGCGCGTGCAGTTGGGGCGAGACCAAACTCAACAGGCCCAGCGCGCCGAACGGGAGCAGAAACAGACCCCATGCGCTATGGACGCGACGATTCACGGTTGAGGCAGGATCGTTCACGAGGGCAGACCCCCTCCTGTGTGGAGAGAATTCACAGCGCGGCCTCCTCTGTCCTTGTGCCGAAGCGCGCAACGCTAACTCCTGGGATTACGCCAAAACCCGAGCAACGGAAAGAGCTCCTGTCCGAGCGAGAAAGGCAGGTAGGCCACGAGGCCCACAATCGGGATACCCACAACCAAAAGACTCCATAGTGCTTTTTGCCACCGGCCGAAAGGCCGACTCCAAACGGACGTGAGAGCGCAAATAACCACGGTTAGCCAGATGATGGCGGCACATACCCAGACACCAGGAAATAGCAGACAGGGCGATTCGAGGGTAAACAAGCGCCCCAGGATGGCTAATATTTGTTGCATGGATGCTCCACCACTGTCGAGTCGAGTCGCGCCGCGCAGCCAGTTTAGCGGCCCGCTTTACCGGGTTTGTTTAGCCCTATATCCACGCGCCGCAAACGCGCCACCACGGCCCGGTGTTGCGCCCGACTAGCCGACTCTACCTTGGCCATACACGGACGAAGCCCCTTACCACACAGAATATAGTCCAACCTCAGCCACGGCCCGAAGAATGTCAAGGGGTTCCGAGTTGTGCCAGGAAAAGTGAAACCACACCCCCAGCCCCGCTCGGCGTACGCATCATGCAGACCACTCGCCATAGTTCTATAAATATAGCCGCAGTGCGGCGAATTCAAGTCACCGGCTACGATTGCGGGATCATCTTCAGCCGCGACTCTCTGCTGCAAGGCACGAGCGAGGGGTACACGTGAGGTAAGGCTAGCCGTCACGGCTAACCTCGCATCCGAGCCAAACCAGCCGTGTGAGCGGATCCATTCCTTCAGCAATCCGAGTCCCATCAGTCGCCCCAGTTCACGACGCGGCGTCGGCAGGTGCACCGCGTACACGATCAGCGCTGTGCCGTCCCAGTCAAGCTCAAAGCGCGCCGCCACGAGTTGGCCCTGCCAGTGCAGGTCGTCGACCCAGGCAACCGACCTGATGGGGAAGCGGCTGATCACCACATACTCGCCCAGTGCCTGCACGCAGCGGTCCGAGTACTGACGGGCGTAAGCGCCGCCATGGTTGGCAGCATCTTGGAGAACGATAACGTCGGGGGCCTCCGCTTCCACAAAGGACGTCAGCCGAGCGTTGTTGCGCTGGCCCATGTTGCAGGTCATGACAACCACGGTTGGGCCACTGGTAGCGCAGCCCGGCAGCGGCAGAGAGAAACCCATGTAGGCAAAGAGGATCAGGGCGACCGTCGCCGCGTCCACAAGCAGTGAGAGCGGACAGAGCAGCAAGCCCACGGGAGCAAGCACGGCCATGGGCAGCAGGCTGAACTGAGGTGGCAGGTACAGGAACGGCCACAGGAGCCCCCAGCGCTCACCAATCATCCTGAACAGGAGGAGCAGAAGGAGCAGACACCCCAGATAGCCTACCGCAGCCCCCCACACTGACCACCACAGCAGTCGGGTAAGCCGCCGCAGCCCAGCGCACAGGCGCGCGTCCCAGTGCCAGACATCTGCCACACGGTTGAGCAACCATTCGGCAGGGCTAGAGGAAACTCCGCACAGACAACCGCATAGTGGCCGAAACCATAGCAGCCACGAACGCGGTTTCTGAGCACGCTCCGCCTCGTGCATTATGCACGTCCTTCTAAGCACAACACGATCACACTGATCGGGTTCCGCAACTACTCTTGGACAAATTCAGGCAAAGCGCGTCCATCCAAGCCGGGCCGGTTGGCGGGTAACTTACCGCTCTCAGGCTTCGACGTCCACCCAATCCCGCGTAACTTCAAAGCGCCTCTTTGGAATGAGGGGCTGTAAAAATGATGGACCTGTGCAATAAGGGAGTCCGTCTGGAGCGCTGAAGGCGCGCTGAGATACCAGCCCAGGGCAACGCCCCATGGGCGCTAAGATAACGAAACTCGGTCGCTTTTCGCCCTTCGAAAGCGGTGTCGAGCCACCGCACTCCAAAGCACCCCACGTTGTTGGGGTGCAGTATGATACCGCCTGGCGTGGCGCAGCCAGGCAGGCTTTGGACTGTCGGCGGCTTGACGCCGCTTTCTCACCCTTTGGGGTCGTAAGCGGTTCTATGTTAGCG
>CAILKC010000514.1 GCA_903834675.1 uncultured Victivallales bacterium
CCCATCATACCCAGGCCGCTGGCCTGGGCTGAGGGATGCCGGCCCTTTGGGCCTCGTAACCAACGGCGCAAGAGCCCCCGTGATGCCGCTGCGGCGGCCACGCCGATTCGACAGGCTCACGGTCTTCGACAGGGCCGCCCTCCAGGCGATCCGCCGCGTCCCGGCCGGATCGGAATGGGAAGCGCGTCCGCAAGTCTCATTCCGGTAGGTCCGGCCCCAGCCGGGGGCCCGGCTGAACCCGGAACCCGGAACCCTGAACCCTGAACCCGGAACCCTGAACCCTGAACCCGGAACCCTGAACCCTGAACCCCCACAGAACTGACCTACGCCCGGCGCGGCCTCCCATCCTTGCACTGGCGCCGCCCCTGCACTACCTTCGGCCTCGTAACCCCCAGAACCAAGTCCTGCCGGAGTACCCTTATGACTCTTTCCCGGTTTGGCAAGCTCAGCGTAGCGCTTGTGGTCGCCGGCACAGCCTGCGAACTCGGGGCGGCGGTCAGGCTGGCCGCGGTCTTTTCGGACAACATGGTCTTGCAGAAGGGGGTGCCCATTGTGGTTCGCGGCGCGGCGGATGCCGCGGAGAAGATCACGGTCGAGTTCGCCGGCCAGCGCCATGAGACCGCGGCGGACAAGGCCGGGACATGGCGGGTCACCCTGGCTCCTCTGGCGCAGTCCTCGGAGCCGACGGAGATGTGCGTGACCGGCACCAACGTTATCCGCATCAAGAATGCTCTGGTCGGCGATGTCTGGCTAGCGTCGGGACAGTCCAACATGGAGATGCCGGTCAAACAGGTGGAGAACGCCGCCCAGGAAATCGCAGCCGCCAACTACCCTGGTCTGCGCTTCTTCATGGTCGAGCGTGACCTGGCCTCGTCCCCCAAGGAAGACGCTGTCGGCAAGTGGATCGTCTGCGTCCCGGGGGACGTCGGCGCGTTCTCCGCCGCCGCCTATTTCTTTGCCCGCGATCTGCATGAGCGCTACAGGATGCCGACGGGGGTGATCAACAGCGCGATCGGCGCCAGTTCGTGCCAAGCCTGGACCCCGGCGGACGTCCTGGCCGCCGACCCCTCGCTACCCCAGTTTGCGGCGCTGGACCCGGCCGACTACCGCGACTGGAAGACCTACGAGGCTTTCAGAAAGAGCGTCTATGAGCGCAGCTCCTGCCAGGACCCCGGCGTCAAGCCCGAATGCCTCGCCTGGGCGCAACCCGGCCTCGACCTGTCGGACTGGCAGGACTTCAATGCTCCCGGCAGCTTCGAGGCGCAGGGCATGAACCTGGACGGGGCCGTCTGGTTCCGCAAAGAGGTGGATGTACCCGCGAGCTGGATGGGCCAGAACCTGATCATCGCCCTGGGCCCGATCAGCGATAACGACATCGTCTACCTGAATGGCGAGAGGGTCGGCAGTACCGAGAACAACTGGCGCGAGTGGGTGTTCCGCTCGTACACGATTCCGGCAAAATGGGTCAAGACGGGAAAGAACACCATCGCCATCCGCATCTTCAACCGGATCGGCAACGGCGGCTTCTACCCGAGCTATCCCGCCCCGTTGAAACTGCGCAAAGATGAGGCGAACGAGATCATCCTCTCCGGCGTCTGGAAGAGCAAGATCGAGATGTCCGTAAAACCCACCGCCTTGCCGTTCGCGCTGCCAAGTCCCAACAACATCCCCACCGCGTTCTTCAACGCCATGATTGCGCCCTTCACGAGCTTTCCGGTACGGGGCTTCGTCTGGTATCAGGGCGAGGGCAATACCGGCGCGGCGAGCCAGCACGATGTCCTCTTTCCCGCGCTGATCGAGTCGTGGCGGAAGCGCTGGGGCGACGCGAGGCTGCCCTTCTATTTTGTGCAACTGGCGAGCTTCAGGGCGAGAGAAGCGCAGCCGTCCGAAAGCGGCTGGGCTCGCCTGCGGGAATCGCAACTGAAGACGCTGGCGCTGCACGACACCGGCATGGCGGTGGCCATCGACATCGGCGACGCCATGAATGTCCATCCGCGCAACAAGCAGGCCGTGGGGAAACGCCTCGCCCGCTGGGCCCGGCGGGACTGCTACGGAGACCAGGACCTCGAGGTGTCCGGACCGCTCTATGCCGCCAGCACCGTCGAGGGCGACCGCGTGCGCCTCAAGTTCACCCATATCGGCGGCGGCATGAAGGCCAAAGGCGGCGAGTTGAAAGGCTTCGCCATCGCCGCGGCTGACAAGAAATTCGTCTGGGCCAAAGCCAGCCTCGACGGCGACAGCGTGGTGGTCTGGAACGACGAGGTGAAGTCGCCCCTCTTCGTCCGTTACGCCTGGGCGGACAACCCCGAGTGTACCCTCTACAACGACGCCGACCTGCCGGCCTCGCCCTTCCGTACGGACAACTGAACGCGCCTCCATCCTTGGGGACGCACGGCCCAGACAAGACCACGAAGCCAAGACAAACAGGAAGGTTTGACGATGGTTGAAAGAACGTCCTATCGGGATCCTGAATCCGGAGTCGAGGTCATCCAGTTGACCAACTACCGCGGGCACAGTCACCACTTCTACTTCACCAACCCGGGCTGGTACGCCGACGGGCGCAAGCTGGTGTTCGGCTCGGACCGCGACAACCGCACCAACCTGTTTGGGGTCGATCTGGCAAGCGGTGAGATCGAGCCCTTCACGGACCTGGCGCCCATGCCCTTGCCGCGCGAGGTGGAGTTGCAGAAGGCCTGCCTGAACCCGCTACGGGACGAGGTCTATCTCTGGCACGATGTCCGCTTGCTCGCGGTGGACCTGGCGACCCGGCAGGTACGACTCTTGTATGAAGCCAAACCCGGTTGGTGCATCTCGATGACCAACAGCTCCGCGGACGGGCGGCAGGTCTACTTCGGCCTCTGGGAAGATATGTCAGCGCGGTTTACCGTCGACCTGATGCGTGGCTACGTCGGGTTCCGGGAGACCTGGGCGGCGCGGCCGCGCAGCCAGATCGTGCAGGTGGCGACCGACGGCAGTGGCGCCAAGGTGGTGTTCGAAGAGACGTACTGGATCGGGCATGTCAACACCTCCCCGACGCAGCGGCAGTTGCTGACCTTTTGCCACGAAGGACCGTGGGATTGCGTGGACCAGCGCATCTGGGGCTTGGACGTGGACAGCGGCCGGACCTGGAAGATACGGCCTGCGGCCAAGGGCGAAGTGGTGGGCCACGAGTACTGGCACGCGGATGGCATCCAGATCGGCTACCACGGCCACACGGCCCAGCGCCAGGCCGTCCTCGGCCGCACCCGGTTCGATGATACCGACCGCTTCGAAGCCGTCTTCCCTGGCCAAACCGGACACATCCACTCGAACGACGAAACCCTCATCGTCGGCGACGGTGGCGGGGTGATCAGGCTGTGGAAATGGGACGGCCAGCAATACCTGCCACCACGGGTGCTGTGCCGACACGATTCGGCGATGCGGATTCAGCAAACCCATCCGCATCCACGCTTCTCGCCGGATGGCACGTACGTCGTCTTCAGTTCCGATCGTTCGGGTTACGGAAACGTCTACAGCGTAGCGGTTCCCGAGTTCGAGTCACTGCCGCTGGCCAAGGACTGATCGCGGCCAGGCGCCGTCGGTGCTGTGGCGGCAGCGATGGCGGCGATGGCGTGGTCGACGAGTGCCTGTTCCAGGCGCTCGATGGGGGCCCAGGTCGGCTCATAGGCGCCTTGGAGTTGGGCTTCGTCGGTGGGCAGGTAGCCGATATAGTCGTCGGCCATGGACACCACCAGGGTCACGAGGTCGG
>CAILKC010000515.1 GCA_903834675.1 uncultured Victivallales bacterium
ACCGCGTCAACAAGTCTCGTTCCGGTAGGTCCGGCCACAGCCGGGGGCTTGGCTGACCCTGAACCCTGTTTTCCTCTCCGCCAGTCTCCCTGTCCGTCTCCTCCAGTCGCCGTTTCCCCGTCTCGCCGTCTCGCCGTTTCCTGAACCCCAGGACCTGAGGTGTCACCACCTACGGAGCTGACCTACGCCCAGGCGGCCCGCGGGCGTTTGTGTCGGACGGGCTGCTGCATTAGGCTGTACGCCAGCACGGCGGAGTGGTTCGAGCTGGCCGCTGCCTGAGGCATAATGATGACATTCAGCCCCGTTTTCGACCTGCGCTGGCTGGCTTTACTGGCCATAGTTTTACTTGTTTTGCCCCTATGGTTTACGGCCCGCAATCGGCGTTTGCAGCCGGCCTCTCTGCGCTGGACGGTGCTGGGTCTGCGCCTGGCCGTCACGGCCTTGTTGATCTTGATCCTGGCGAACCCGGTGGCTAAGCAGGGCAGCGGCTTAAAGCGCCAACCGGTGACCGGCATCGTTCTGGTCGACACGTCGCAGAGCATGTCGCTGGGTGAGCCCAGCCGACTGGAGCAGGGCCGACAACTGCTGCTCGCCGCGCTCGGACCGACGCTGGAGGGGGTGCGCCTCGTCACGTTCGATACTGCGACCTCCATGGACGCCAGCGCTCCCGCCGCGCTCGCTGCCCCCCCGAGGGGCCGTCGCACCTGCCTCGGTGCCGCCCTGGCCCGCGGCGTCGCTCTGGCCCACGGCAGCGGCGTCCGCAACCTGGTCGTGATCAGCGACGGCCGCGCCGACGACCCGGTCGCGGTTGCCGAGGCGGCAAGTCAGGCCGCGGCGCGCGGCATCGCCGTGTCGGTGGTGCCCGTGGGCGAACCCCCGCGGCGGCCAAATGTGGCCCTGATCAACGCCCTGGCCGAACGGCAGGCGCCGGCTGGCAGTCGACTGCCGGTGACGGCCGTGGTCCGGGTGTCTGGAGGTACCGGCCAAACGGTCGAACTGGTACTCGAGGATGGCAGCGGCAAGGTGCTGGCGCGAGACCGCTTCCCCGCCGTGGACGGCACCTACTCGCGCGCCTTGCTGGCAACCCTCGGAGACAGCGATACAGCGCTGCGGCTCAGGCTGTTGCCGCTGGAGAACGAACTGAACCCGGAGGATAACGCCCTGGCCTTCACCGTGCGTGCCTCTCGCCTCCCTATCCGGGTTCTCTACATGGAGGGCTCAAACCACAAGAACAAACGCTGGACCGACGTGTGGGAATACGAGTTTCTGCCCCAGGCTTTCAGCGAAGACGGGTTGATCGAAACCGACGTGTTCACCGTGGATCGGCAAGTCGCCGATGGCGGCAAGCTGTTCAATGTGCGCAAACCCGCCGAGGGCTTTCCGGTCAGCCGCGAGCAACTCCTGGGCTACGACGTGGTGATCTGCAGCGATATCAACCGCACCATCTTCAGCGAGGCGCAACTGGCCTGGACGGTCGAGCTGGTTGCCTCCCAGGGCGGCGGCTTCTGCATGATCGGCGGCTACACCGCTTTCGGCGCCGGTAAGTGGGACCAGACCGTGTGGGAACAGATGATCCCGGTGGACATGAAGACCGAAGCCGAGGGCTACAAGTGGGAGACCGTCACGCCGAAAGTCCCCGATGAGGCCCGGCTCCATCCGCTCTGGCACCTTGACGAAGACCCGGACCGCTGCGCCCGAATCCTGGCCGCACACCCGCCGTTCATGGGCTTCAACCTGGTCAACCGCGCCAAGCCTGCCGCGCGGGTGCTGGCCTGGCACGAGGGCCTGTCCATGCCGCTGATCGCGGTTCAGCCCTACGGTCGCGGGCGCTCGATGGCGTTCGTCTCAGACGCCGCGGGGGGTTGGGGAGAACGTTACCAGACCGAATGGGGCGAGGGCGAGCGCGACAACCGTTACTACCGGCGCTTCTGGGTGAACGCCGTGCGCTGGCTCGCAGAGAACAGCCTATCCGCCCACCGCACGCGCCTGCTGGCCAGCACCGAGGCCGTCAACTACCTGCCTGGCGAAGTGATTCGGCTGCAGGCCCGCAAGACGGGGTTGACCACGCTCGAAGACCTGCGCGGCTGGAAGGTCCGGGCAGAACTGGCCGGCGGCATCGGCGCCCGTACGGATCTCGAACTGGAGGAGCAGCGGGGCGTCTTCGTGGGCGGTATGACCTTACCCGAGGACGCTCCTGCGGTCGAGACGGTCATCCGTTTCGTTGCCGAAGGCCCGCCCGGAACGACGCCAGACAGCGCGGAGGTCTCCATCCGGGTGCTCCCTGCGGACCGCGAGATGGCCGATCCAACGCCAGATCCACGGACCCTGCAACAGCTTGCCGAGCGCACGGGAGGCGAGGTGATCACGACGGCGGGGCCCTTGACGGCCCGGTTGCGCGACGCCGGGGTCGCCGCGAGCGCCGGCGGACGCTGGTTCAAGGTGCCGCGGTGGGATCGGGCCTGGCTGTGGTTCTTGATTACGGCTCTGCTCAGCGCCGAGTGGTTCCTCCGCAAGGCGTCGCTGTTCCGCGCTGCCTGAGCGCTCTTTCGGCGGGTGGCGCGCGTCAGCAAGGTCCGCTATGGTTTCTCAACGTGCCGGCAAAGAGCGCTCCCGTGGGCAGGTGACGAGGTGTAATCATGGCAACTCTTGAGTACCTCATCGACGAACAGCAGTATGTGGCCAACCTTGACGCGGACGAAAACGCGGTTGGCCGCGCCAAGGAGTGCAGGTTGCAGTTGCTTCACGATCCCGAGCTCAGCCGCGTCCACTGTATCTTCCGGCGCCGGGCAGACAGCTCCTACGTGCTGGTTGACGAAGGCTCCACCAATGGCACCTATCTGAACGAGGAACGGGTCGGCAACGCCGAACTTCCCCTGCGCGAGGGAGACAGGATCAGGATCGGGACCACGGTGCTGGTGTTCCGGGAGCAGCAACCCGGCCGGACTACTATGCTGTTCACCGAGGTGGAACAGCAGATGAAGCGCGGCGAGGGTTTCCACACCATCATGGGTAAGATTCTGCAGCGGCGCAAGAAGCCGTGAGACGCGGGGCGATTCCGGCCCGGGTCACCAGCCGCCGCCAGAAAGCGGCCTATAGGGGTTTCTTGAGGCTCTTGCAGAACCCCGCGTCTTGGCCCTGGAGCCCGCGATGCCAGCGCCCGTTTCGGGCGGGTTCGCGGTATCCCAAGAGACGGCGGAAGCCCCGGCAGTGCCGGTGCGGACCGCCGGCTCCAGGCGAGAGGCTGGTGACCCGAGGGTTCTGCAAGAGCCTCTCTGGGGGCGCAAGTCAGCTCCGTAGGGGTTTGCTGGTACGAGAACCGCAGAAGGTCGAATGACCAAAGACCCCTGACGAATGGCAGAATCACCTGCCGGGGCACCGGAGTTCTCTGGCGGTCGTGTCCGGCACCAGCCGGGGATCCTGCTGAACCCTTGTATGAGACTTGCAACAACCTCGTATGACACCAGGCGCTTCCCATTCCGCCCCTCGTCC
>CAILKC010000516.1 GCA_903834675.1 uncultured Victivallales bacterium
CAGGCGCCTCTCCAGAAGACTTTCGCCTGATGCCAGGCGCCTCTCCAGAAGACCATGGAGATGCGGTGGGCTCCACCGCCCGCGCCTGATGCCAGGCGCCTCTCCAGAAGACTTTCGCCTGAGGCCAGGCGCCTCTCCAGAAGACCGTGGAGATGCGGTGGGCTCCACCGCCCGCGCCTGGGGCCAGGCGCCTCTGCAGAAGACTTTCGCCTGGGGCCAGGCGCCTCTCCAGAAGACCGTGGCGATACGCCCCACCTCACCCCCGGCAGAGAGCTTCAAGCGCCTGCGCCGGGGCTTTCTCGAAGGCGGCCAGGAACGCCTCCCAGGCGACCGCATGGCGGTACAGCGCCAAGGCGGCCAGCTTCTTGGTGATGATGGCATCGCGGTAGGCTTGCAGCTCCGGCGCGGCGAGGCGCGCCAGAATCTGGTCGGCGCCCAGGAGATCGACCAGCACCTGCGGCACGTACGCCAGCACCACCCGGCGCACCAGTCCCGCGTCCGCCAGGATGCGGCTCAGGCTGCCCCGCAGGCGTTCCTGGAAGGCGAGCAGTCGTTCGCTGGTCTCCACCGAGAGCCGGTAGAGCGGCACCGTGGGATCGGCTGCGTGCAGATCGAGCAGCATCGCGGTTTCGGCGCAGGCGTTGGCACGGATGATGGCGAGCAGTTCGTGGACCAGCCGGAAGCGCGTCTGCGCGTCGTCGACCAGCAGGCGTTCGTAGTCTTCACCCAGCAGAAACGCAGTAAGCACTTCGGCTAGCGAGCTGGAGGTAACGCCGCCCTTATTGGCGGTGGAGTCTTTGATTTGCCGGATGGAACTCTCACGGGCGATGACCTCGCGGGCGCTGTCGTCGAAGAAGACATTGGCGCCCTCGACGATCAGGCGCAGAGCCGGGAAGTTGCGCAAGAAAGCGCGCACGTTGGCGAAGTTGAGGGTGTCCTTCTGCCCGCCGCAGGGGATGAAGGCACGCAGGGTGGCCTGGCGCAGGAACGCCTGGCTCTCCGGGGCCGTGAGGACATGGCTGTGGAAGAAGGCGCCATCCTCGACCAGGGTGCCGTCGGGCAGGGTGACGTTACGGTCTGTCCGGCGCACGAGGAAGCCGCGCGGCCCGAGCAGCGCCACGGGGAAGGCGGTGGAGTTAAGCCGCGGCAGAGTGTGGCGGCTGACTGCCAGGCGCAGCAGGGCCTCGCGGTTCAAGCCATCGGGGTCGAAGAGCACCGCCCCGCTGTCGATCAGCAGGCAGATACGGCCCTTGTAGCACTGCACCTGGTTGGCCCCCAGGTCGCCGTCAGGACCGCCGGTAATCATCAAGTCGAGGTCCTCTTCGCGGAGTTCGCAGCGCGCCGCCAGGGTACGGAAGCAGGCCATGATGCCGGTGGTGGTCATGCCGCTGGTCTCGATCGGGCCGCCCAGGGCGCCGATCACCGCCTCAGCGTCAGTCCACACGCCGAGGCTGTGGCCCTCGACCTGCACCTCCGTGCCGCTGGCGCCGCGGTCGATGAGCCCGAACACCTTGCCACCCGCCAAGATGCCATAGGTATCATGCGGCAGTCCGATGCTCTTGCCGGTCGTCAGGGTGCGCCAGTGCCGGTAGCCGCGTTCCCGGGCCCGCAAGGCCACCGCATCCATCAGCGCCGCCGTGCCTTCGTCCGGCCCGAAGAACACCATCTCAGGCTGACCCAGGTAGTCCACCACACTCGCGTCGGGCTGAATCAGGTCCATGATGCCCTCGCTGAAGTCGTGGATGGCTTCCAGCGCATCCCGGGCATGTTCCGGGTTTGGCACGATGACGCCTTTGGCGCCGCTCTCGGCGATGTCCTTGTGCTTGAGCCGCTGCGCCATGGGCCCCAGGGCGTAGTTCAGCAGATTGGCGGCATCGAGTTCATTCTCGTAATTCGCCGGGGTGACGCGCAGCAGCCGCAGGCCGCCGCGGGCGATGTCCTCAGCTCGCATGTGGGTGCCCAAAGCGTAGTGTCCAAGCACAAAGAAAACCCCGTAGACACGGGCCGGAAAGACGACCGGATCCAGCACGCCACTCTCGACCCGGTAGGCGTAGGAGCGCTTGTTCAGACGGTAGAAATTTGTCTTGAGCGTGTGGGTGATGATGCGGGTGGCAAAGCGCATGATCTCCAGGCCGGTCACATCGTCGGCAAACTGGATGGTGACGGCACGCTCGAAGCGCCGCAGGCGCTCCCGCAGATCAGTCGCGTCCAGATCCGCGGCGCGGGCGGGATTGAACTTGCCGTCGAAAAGGGCGAACAGCTCCTTGAGGCGCGGCAGATTCTGTCCCAGCGTCTCATGGATGAGTCGGCGGGTGTACTCGCTGTGATTGGCGTCGGTGATGCGCTTCGACAGCGCCTCGCGCAGCTCCTGCGAGCCGACCGACTCCATGAGCTGGCGGTCGGTCTCCAGGTCGCGGTAGATAAACTGGTGGACGAAGAAGGCAAGGTTCACCGCAAAAAGCATCTCGACAAAGGACAGCTCGCCGCGCAGAAAACTCTCATCAAAAGGATTCTCGCCAAGCGCCAGGAAGGCGCGCAGATCGCCCTCGACCGCCCGCTGGGCTGCCGCATCCAGCTTGCCCTTGACATAGAAGGCGCACACCGAGGCGACGCTGCCGCTGTCCGTACGGTAGGGTTCGCCGTAGGCGCGGTTGAGCTGAATGCCTCGTTCCGCCAGCAGATGCCGGATCACGGGCAGATAGCGTCGGGCGACGCTCTTGTGGAACATGATGCGGGTCTCGCCCGTGTCCGGCGCAGCACTGAACCCCAGCAAGCGGCTGACGCTGGCCCGCTGGATCTCGAGAAAACGCTGGTAGCGCTCTCCCGTCTCCTGCGGCACCGAAAAGCCAGAGGCGGGGCTGATGCAGGAGAAAGCGAAACGGCAGCCTCCCCCGGTAACCGCCGCCAACGGCGGACACTCCTCCGGTTTGATGATGTAGGTGGTGTAGCTCGTGTGCGCTGCGTAGTAGTACTCCCAGCGTCGGCGTTGCAGGCGCTCGCCGGCCACCACCTCCATGGCGGCGCGGTGGCTCTCGCAGGCCACGAGCACCTCGATGCCGTGCTGGCCGCTCGCCTCAAGGTAGGCCGCCTGTTGGTTGAGCCCGCGATGCCCTTTGGCCTCCCAGTCCAGGTTCGTCGCGATCGCCCGCAGCGCCGTGGTCAGAGCCGGCTTCGAGAGGGTGCGGAAGTAGTATGGCGGCAGGCCCAGATCCTGCAGCAGCACCGAGGCCGCGGCATCGATGCAGCTGGCGGTGAGCATGCCCTCCCCGGCAAGGTCCATCACGGTCTCGTAGAGCAGCGCCACCTTCAGCTCCTGCTGCTCTGCCAGGCGGGCGATCGACTTGGTATGATGCGCTGATCTCATCCGTAAGAACCTCCATGGTCCGCTGCATCGCCTTGGAGAGGCGCCTGGCCTCAGGCGCGGCGGTGGCGGCCCACCGCATCTCCACCAAACCGCGGTGGAGCCCACCGCATCTCCATCGGTCTTCTGGAGAGGCGCCTGGCCTCAGGCGCGGCGGTGGAGCCCACCGCATCTCCACCAAACCACGGTGGCGGCCCACCGCATCTCCACCAAACCACGGTGGCGGCCCAC
>CAILKC010000517.1 GCA_903834675.1 uncultured Victivallales bacterium
TGCGACCTCGGCGTAAATGTAGGTCAGATAGCTCGCCCCTACAGGGCTCAATCCCATAACCGTCCTATTCCCAGGGCGTTGCCCTGGGCTGGTATCGCGGCGCGCCTTCAGCGCTCCAGGCGGACTCCCTTATTGCACAGGTCGCTGTTTCTTTTTCCGGGCGGTAGGCTGCTTGGAGTCGGCGGTCCGCAGCGGCACTGCCCACCGGCGTCAAGCTAGACGGTGGGGGCGCAAAGCTGTGTCAAGCCACAGCAGTCCAAAGCTTGGCCTGTCGGCCGGCGCGGTATGGGACTGAGTTCGGGCAGCGCCCGGACTCTTTCGACTGCGGCGGTCGAAGGCCCTGAGCGTAGTCGATGGGATGGCATCGCGGGCTCCAGGGAGGCAAGCGGGGCCATGGCAGACGCCTGCCAGATCCAGCGCAAGTCTCTTTCTTGAAACAGCCCCGGCGATAGCCGCGTGGTGCTTGCCAAGCGCTGTCCGGGTATCACATTACTTGCTTCGGCCGGGGGCTTGGCTGGACTTTACAGCGTCGACCGCCCCCGGCCTGGTTAGCGGGGAGAGCCATGCTATGTCTGACACGCCCGCAGCGCCTGCCGCAGCCGCGGCTGGCCCGTCTTCTGTCACCCCGTCGGCCCCGCCGAGCCGCGGCGCTCCGCGCTCGGCCCGGCGCACCCAGACGCTGGCCTGGTCGGTCACGGTCGCCCTCGGCTTACTGATCGTGGTCCTGATCGGCGTGCTGCTTGCCCGTAAACCGGCGCCCATGCTGGCGCCCGCGAAGGAGCTCAAGGGTGTCGCCACGCTGGCGGTGGCGCCGCGGCAGTACTGGGAACGGCTCGAGCTGCCAGCCCGGCTCGAGGCCGACCGCTCGGCCACCCTCAGCTCCGAGCTGGCTGGCCGACTCGACGCCTGGCTGGTTGAGGAAGGTGCAGCCGTCGAGGCCGGCCAGGAGGTCGTCCGCTTCAACTCCAACGACCTCGAGGCCCAACGGCGCCAGTTGGAGGCGCGTCACGCCTCGGCCAAGCTGACCGTTGCCGTCGCCGAGCAGAACCTGAACCTGGCTCGGCTCGCCTTCGCTCAGGCTGAGAAGAACGCCGCCGCCCTCACCCTCGAACGCGAGACCGCCCGCGCCGCCTTGACGCTGGCTACCAAGGAGTTCAGCCGCAGCACAACACTGGCCGCCGCCGCCATCGCCACCCAGGCCGATTTCGACCGCGCCGAGAATGCCAAGGAGCTTGCCCGGCTGGGCCTGGCCAAGGCCGAGGATGCGATTGAGCGCGCCGTGCTGACGGTCCAGGCCGCTGCCGCTGGCGTGACCCAGGCCGAGGCGACCCTGGCGCTGAACCGCGGCCTGGCCCTGGAGGCCGAGCGCCAGGTCGAGACGCTGCAGGTCACCCTGGCCAAGACTCTTCTGCGGGCACCTTTCGCCGGACGCTTCGAGGAGCGCCTGGTGGAGGTGGGCGAAGTGGTATCGCCCGGGCAACCCCTGGGTCGGCTCTACGACCTCACCTGGCTGCGCGCCGCCGTCGACGTGCCCGACCGCTATGCGCCCCTGCTGGACACCTCCAGCCCCCTGGTGCAGAAGTACATTGATCAGGCCATGCCGGGGGCGGTCCAGGACCTCAAGGCCAGCCTTACCATTCCCGGCCTGCCCAAGCTGACCGGCAGCACCTATGCCGGCATCGAGCTGCCCGCCATCATTCAGCGGGTCGCCCAAGCCGCCAGCCCTACCAGCAATACCTTCCGCGTCGAATTGCGGCTGCTGAACCCCGGCAACGCCCTCAAGGCCGGCATCATCGGCCGGGCGACGCTCTCCTTCCTGCGCTACGACCAGGCCATCGTCATCCCAGTCAAGGCCCTCCAGGTCGCCGAGGTCGGCCCGCGGGTGCTGGTGGTGGAGACGGTCGCGGGCCGCGCCTTCGCCCGCGTCCGCGACATCGAGCCCCTCAGCATTCAGAACGACGAGATGCTGATTCGCGGCGGCCTGAACCCCGGCGACCAGCTCGTCGTCTCGGGGGCCAAGGGCATCGTGGACGGCGAAGAAGTCCGCGTCGTCGTCGCCGATGGCAAAGTCCGAGAGCTGACGCCGGTGCCCGCCCCCGAGCGCGGCGCGCCCGCTGCCGCGACGCCCGCCGGGGAGGCGCCGCGATGAAGATGACCGAGTTCGCCATCTCGCATCACGTCGGCGTGGTCGTGCTCTGCGTCGCCACCGTGGTCATCGGCACCATCAGCTACATCACCATGCCCCGCGAGGACTTCCCTGACGTCAAGTTCCCCTTCGTCATCGTCAGCACCTTCCAGAGCGGCGCCAATCCGGTCGATGTCGAGCGCGGCATCACCATCCCCATCGAGACGCAACTGGATGGCACGGAAGGCCTCAAGGAGATGCGCAGCGCCTCGCTGGACTCGATGTCGGTCATCAGCCTGGAGTTCCACCCGGACGTCGATACCGAAACCGCCCTTCGCCGCGTCCGCGATGCGGTTGACCAGGCCAAGCCGGACGTCTCGCCCGAGGCCGACGAGTCGGTGGTCAAGGAGTTCAGCGTCACCAGTTTCCCCGTCCGCATCTACAATCTGGTGGGCACCGGCAAGGTCGCCATCAGCGAACTCCACGACCTGGCCGAAAACCTCCAGGACGAGATCAAGCTCATCCCCGGCATCCTGGACGTCGACATCGTCGGCGCCCGTGAGCGCGAGATCGTCATCGAGGCGGACCCGGAACGCCTGCATTTCTACAACCTCTCGCTGGCCCAGGTCCAGGCGATTCTGCGCGGCACCAACCGCAACGTCACCGCGGGCAGCCTCGACAGCGCCTCCAGCCGCATCGCCATGCGGGTGCCGGGTGAATTCCGTGACCCCGCCGAGATCTACAACCTGGTCATCGGCTTCTCGCGCGAGGGAACGCCGGTCTACATGCGCGACGTGGCCGTGGTCTACCCCAGCTTCGCGGATGAGACCTCGCGGGCCCGCTTCCTCGACTTCACCGCGCCCGGGGCGGATGGCCGCGTGACGCCGCGCCCCTCGGTCAGTCTACACATCACCAAGCGCACCGGTATCAACGTCCTCGAGCTCTGTCGGCGCATCGATGCGGTGATCGACCGCCAGGCGCTGCCCGACACCGTCCGCATCATCAAGGGCCTCGACCGCAGCAAGGACGTCGAGGCGATGGTCGGGGACCTCGAGAATGGCATCGGCACGGCGCTGATCCTGGTGGTGATCGTCATCTTCATCGGCATGGGGGCGCTGAATTCGCTGCTGGTAGCCTGCGCCATCCCCTTTTCCATGCTGATGTCCATCATGATCCTGCAGGCCAGCGGTGAGACCTTGAACATGATGGTGCTGTTCTCGCTGATCATGGCATTGGGCATGCTGGTGGACAACGCCATCGTGATCATCGAGAACATCTACCGGCACTACTCCATGGGGAAACCGCGGGCTGAGGCGGCCTACATCGGCACCACCGAAGTGGCCTGGCCGGTGATCACCTCCACCCTCACCACCGTGGGCGCCTTCGTGCCGCTGCTGTTCTGGCCCGGCATCATGGGCCAATTTATGAGCTACCTGCCGCGCACCGTCATCATCGTCATGCTCTGCTCCCTGTTCGTCGCCCTGGTCATCAACCCCACCATGGCTGCCTTCACCATGCGCCTGAAACCCGGCGCCCGCACCGATATCGACCCGGACACGCTGCGGCCGACCTACTGGCTGGTGCGCAAGTACCAGCCGTTCCTCGAGTTCATGGTCGACCGGCCCAACTGGACCCTCACCACCGTCGTCGTCATCATGCTCTTCAGCATCGTCCTCTTCGCTACCTTCAACTGTGGCGTCGAGCTCTTCCCACCGGTCGATCCGAAGAATGTGACGGGCAGCGTCAAGCCCCCCGATGGCATCTCCCTGAACGATTCCGACCGCCTCTGCCGACAACTGGAGGAACGGCTCTTCGGCGGCCCCGCGGGCTCGCCCTTCCCGGAACCGGTGCAGAACCTGAAGTACGCCAGTATCTCGGTGGGCTTGCAGGGGGTGGGCGGCGCGGATGCCATGTCCGAACAGAACGTCGGCCCCATCACCATCCAGGTCGAATTCAAGGACAGCGAACAGCGCACCGAACTCAGCACCGCGACGCTGCGAGAGATGCGGCTGCGGCTCGAGGGACTGGACCGCACCGGCCGACGCCTGACCTACCCGCTGTTTGGCGCTGACTTCGACGTCATCCGGCCGCAGGAGGGCCCGCCCACCGGCGCCCCGGTCTCCATCGACATCCTCGGCGAAGACCTGGGCGAGATGACCCGCGTCATCGCCGACATGAAGCAGCTCATCAGCCGCACCCCCGGCACGGTGAAGGCCACCGACGATGCCGCCACGGCTCAGCCCACCTTCGAATGGCGCGTCGCCAGGGACCGGGCCGGCTCACTCGGACTGGAACAGGCCACCATCAGCAGCATCCTGCAGGTCGCCGTCGGCGGGCTCGAAACCGGAAAGTACGGGCACGGCAAGGACGAGCAGAACATCCGGCTCCGCGTGCCGGAACCCTACCGCCTCGATACGACCCGCCTGCGCAACCTGACCATCCCCATGTCCGCCGGCGGCGGGGTGCCCATCAGCAGCGTGGCCGCCCCCAATCTGGTTCCCGGCCCGGTCACCATCAAGCACATCGGCACCCATCGCGTGGTCAACGCCTCGGCCGAAGTCCAGCCCGGCCTGCGCCGCGACGCCGACGTCCGCAAAGCCTTCCAGGACCAGGCGCGCCGCTACCCCTTCCCACCGGGCATCTCCTACCGCTTCGGCGGCGCCGCTGAAGAAGAGGAGGCCGCCAAGGCCTTCCTCGGCAAGGCCTTTCTGGTGGCGCTCTTCATCATCCTCATCATCATTGTCCTGCAATTCAACTCCGTGGTCGTGCCGGCGATCATCATGAGTTCCGTCATCCTCTCTCTCATCGGCGTTATGATCGGCCTGGTGGTCATGCGTGACCCCTTCGGCATCATCATGACCGGCATCGGCGTGATCTCGCTGGCTGGCGTCGTGGTCAACAACGCTATCGTGCTCCTCGATGCCATCGCCCAACATGAGCGCCGCGGCATCCCCTCCCGCGAGGCCGTCATCAGCGCTTCCATGATCCGCTTCCGCCCGGTGCTGCTCACCGCCATCACCACCATCCTCGGCCTGGTGCCCATGGCGCTGAAGCTGAACTGGGACTTCCGCAGCCTGAAGTGGCAGTACAACACCGACTCCAGTCAGTGGTGGCAGTCCATGTCGCTGACCGTCATCTTCGGCATGCTGGTGGCCACCGTGCTGACCCTGGGCGTCGTCCCTACCATGTACATCAAGTACGCTCAGTTCCGCAAGAAGTAACGACCTGTGCAATAAGGATGGGCCGAGGTATTCAGCCCCAAAGGGGCGCTTTGGGCGCCCAGGGCAACGCCCTGGGTACCGGTTCACACCATAGATTGAGCCCTGAAGGCGCGGTCTATGCGACGTCAACGCGAACGCAGGGCAGATAGCTCGCCCCTACAGGGCTCAAACCCATAACCATCCTATTCCCAGGGCGTTGCCCTGGGCTGGTATCTTAGCGCGCCTTCAGCGCTCCA
>CAILKC010000518.1 GCA_903834675.1 uncultured Victivallales bacterium
AGGCGGTCTCGGTTCTGCTGGGGAGGGGACCGCCTGAAGGCGGGACTCCTGACCGGTTTCACCCTCCAGCGCCAACTCGCGGCACTCGGCCCGGATGGCCTCGACCTCCGAGCGGGCCAGGGCCAGGTCGCCGCGTTCCAGGGCGCGTTGGGCGAGGGTCTCGCGGGCGCGACGCAGGCCCTTGACCGCGGGCACGTTGCCAGCCCAGAGGGCCAGGGCCTGACGGCAGCCCGAGATCGCCTCGTTGCACTCGCCGTAGACCGCGCTGGCCGGCCCGATGCGGTCCCCCTGGCCGAGAGCCATCTCGGGGGCCAGGTGGGCCGGTGTGCCCGCCGCGTTGGCGGCTTTCTTGAGTCGCTCCGCCTTACCGTCAGCGCTGACGCTGATGGCCAGGCCCCAGTCCATCACCAGCACCTCAGCTTCGATGAGGAACTGATCCCGCAGGCCCTCCCGGTCGGCCAGTTCCGGCCGGATGACCTTGACCGCGATCTGCCGGTCCACCGAGTTCTGCCGGTCCCGGTAAACCAGGCCCATGCCGCTCTGGCCCAGCAGGTCAAGGAGGACGAAATCGTTGCCGGCAGCACTGAGTTTGCGCGGCAGCGGCGCCTCGACGTACTGCGCCTGGCAGTGCGGACAGCGCACCGGGATAGCATCAGCGTTGGACATGGTCTGCGCCTCGCCCCACTATTGACCTTGCCGCTGGGCATGGGCCGGCTCTCCGGGTCGCGCGCCGTGGACTGCAGGTCGCTGGACAGTACCATGCGGCGTACCCATCTGCAACCGTGCAAAAGGGGCACCGGCACGGCGATCCTGTGGTACCCAAACGCGGCGAGGGGGCGGCGCACCATTCCGCCTTCCTTTGCACTCCCATCACACCGGGACTATTCTCTGCGTCGTGACCTTGAAATAGCAGGTTTCTATCGGCTCCAGCGGGCACCCCGTCGCCGGAGGGCCGTTTCGACGGCGCGAACAACAACTTCGGCCTGGTGAGGCTGGATGACGAGCCCCAGGCGCCGCTGCCGGTTGCGACAAGAGGGGGCGGCGCCGGGGGAGCGGGGGTGATCCTGCCGCAGCGGGCGTGGCCCAGGCGGCCTGAGACTACGGAGGCCATCGATGCAGGTGCTGCAGGCAGACCCGGCCAGCGCGATGTGGGATCGGCGCAAGGACTCGGCCTTGGCCGTACTGGTGGCCCTGGTGGCGTTTGCGGTGTTTGCGAACTCGCTGCCGAACGGCTTCGTTTACGATGACATCCATGTGATTGAGCAGAATTCGCGCCTGGAGAGCCCGTGGGACCTCAAGACCTTCTTCACGACCCCCTATTGGTCCGCGGAAGTAGGCAACGGCGCGGGGTTGTACCGGCCGCTGACCCTATGGCTCTTCGCGCTGCAACGCGCCTTGTTCGGGGCGGGGCCCTTCGGTATCCACCTCGTCAATGTCGTTGCCAACGCGCTGCTGGGCGGCATGGTGTACGCCCTGCTGTGGCTGCTGGTGGGCAACCGGGGTTTCGCGCTGTTCTGCGGCCTGCTTTTCGCGATTCATCCGGTACACACGGAGGTGGTGGCGAACGGGGTCGGCCAGGCGGAGATCATCGCCGGACTGTGTCTGGTTCTCGGGGCGCTATTTCACCTACTGCATCTGCGCCGCACCCTGCCGCGCCCTGACGCGGCCGTCTCGCGAGCCGCCCGGCGGCGCGGCGGTAAGGACGTGGAGGCCGCGGCTGGACCCGGTCGGCACCCGGACGTGGCGATCGCGGCGGGGTTCTACTTTGTCGGCCTTCTGTGCAAGGAATCGGTCGTGGTGCTGCCGGGGCTGGTGTTCCTGGCAGAATGGCTGCTGCTCCGCCGCGCTGACCTGCGGGCGACGCTGCGACAATGGCGGTACTACGCCCTCTATGCGCCGCCCTTGGCGCTCTACCTGATCATGCGGGGCGCCGTGGTGGGCGGCGGTCACCCCGCGGTTCAGGAGGTGATGGCAGGGGCGTCGGCGGCACAGCGCCTGCTGTATGCTTGGGAAGTCATCTTCCGGTACCTTGGCCAGACGCTGTTGCCGTTGCGTCTGTGTGCGGAGTACTCGGACTACAGTCGGCCGCTCGCCCTGGCGTGGACCCCGCTGCGGGTCGCCGCGGTGCTGGGGGGGATCGCGGTGGCCGCGGGGGTGTGCCACGGGTTGTACCGGCGCCGCTGGTTCGTACCCCTCTTCGGCCTGGCCTGGTTCTTCCTCAGCCTTTTGCCGGTGAGCAATCTGCTCTTCCCGGTCGGCACGGTCCGGGCCGACCGGCTGCTCTTCATCCCGTCTCTGGGGGTCATGCTCTGCCTGGGCTGGCTGCTGGCGGCCCTCTTTCGGCGGCAACGTCAGGCGGCTGCCTTGCTGGGCGCCTGTTTCGTGGGGTTCTATGCTTGGCGCACGGTCATCCGGAATCCTGACTGGTGCTCGACGGCGAGCCTCTGGTCGGCCACCGTGGCGCTTAACCCCGGCAGTCCCAGCGCCTGGGTTTTCGTGGGCGATCTCAACCGGGACCGTGGCGACGTCCAGGGGGCTGCAGACGCCTACCGCAGAGCCCTTGAGCTGCGCGAGGGGGCCGGGTTCCCGTACCCCGACGCACATAGCCGTTACGCCGGCATGCTGACCAAGCTAGGGCAGAAGCGCGAAGCCGAGCTGCACTACCGGAAGGTGCTCGAACGGGAGCCCCTGCACATGGTCGCCCTCAACAACCTCGGGGAACTCCTTCTCCAGCGTGGCGCCGCGGGTGAGGCCGTGGAGCTGTTTCAGCGCGCTGCCGACGCCGAACCGGGCAGCTTCATCCCCCGGGCCAACCTGGCGCAGGCCGCAGCGGGACTGGGCGACCTGGATCGGGCCTTCGCCGCGGTGCAGCGCGCCATCGACCTGGCGCCGCCGGACAAGAACCTGCTGGCGTTGCAGGCCGAGATCGTGGCCCGCCGCGATCGTGCCAAGGCAGCCGTCCCCAAGAGCAACTCAGCCAGCCCGGCGCCCCCGGCGCCCCCGGCGCCCCCGGCGCCCTGAGACGAGCGTCACATCGGTCGGCAGCATGGCGTGGGGCAGTATCATCTGCCTGGCGCGGAGGTCTTCTTGTCGGCGGCTGTTTCCTGGACTTGGTTACCCGGCTTCGCCAGCCGACACGCGTAGGCTCACTGCCTCAAGGGTGACTCGGGTAGCCTTCGTCATCGCCTCCAGGGAAAGATTCAGGTGGATGCGATTGGCGCCCTTTCGCAGCTCGGTCACCGTGTATTCCGGAGAGGATACTCCCTCGGCGTTCGACCGTGGCAGAGGGTTCCCATTCAAAGCCCAGTGGGCCCCGCTCCCGTCAAAGGGCGCGCGCCAGGTCGTTTTGAGGCGCACGTTCGTCCCGTCTTTCACCGTCTCAGGAACCTCGATCTCAAAGGTCTCAGCGCTTTCGCCGCCGCCCTCGAAGGCCATAGGAACGGGCCCCTCGTACACTGTGCCGTTCTCGAAAGCCGAATGTTGGGTATCCAGGGCGTAGATCTTCGTTTCCTTGGCGAGTTGTTTCAGGTCGGAGCCCCGGCAGATGGTTGAATACTCCTCCGGGATGAAGTGATTGAAGAAGTACAACCCGTCTACCTTCTGTGTCCACAAGCGCAGGCAGGCGCCGAAAAAAGCCTCCGGCTCAGCCAGGGTGGACGCGCTGCGGCTTAAGCAGGCGAGGACCGGGATGCCCGCCGGAGCGCAGAGTTCTCTCCAGGGCGAAAACGGCATGGAAAACACCGCGAGCCCGTTCCCGGCCACCAGGAGATCGAGCCAGCCTTCACGGATCCAATGCGCCACATCCAAGCCGAGTTCGAGAGCCCGCCGGGGGGAATCGGGTACACGCATACATAGTGAGATGGGACGACCGCGCTTTTCCGCCGTAGCGCGGATGACCGCGGCGGCCCGACGGACAAAATCATTCATGAGGGGTACATGGCGGCGTTCCTCGCCAACCCTGAAGAAATAGGGCGCACGTAGCCAATCGAGATCAATCCCGTCGAGGTCGTAACGTTCGCAAGCTTGCTGGATGAGGTCGAGGAAGTAGTCACGCACCTCGCTGCGGGCGTAATCATACGTCGCCCAGGAGAGGAGTTCGCGGCAATGGGAGCCATGGCGGGCAAGCACGTCCTGAAGCGGATAGGACGTGGACTCGCCCCGGGCCCAGGGAAGGTAGGCACGCTCCCAGGTGTCGTCGTCAATCCTGGCCTGGAGGCAACCTCGGTGCTTCAACCGGAACGGCTCCCAGTAGGCCGCACCCTGCCAGTGGGGTCCCGAGGTGTGAGCGTCGTTCATGCGGAGATTGAAGAAGAACTCCTTGCCATGACGATGGGCGAAATCAACCACAGGCAGCAGCGGATCTTCGCCCAAGGCCGTCAGGCGCTCCCGGGGGAAGTCCCAGACGGGCCAGGTGAACACGCCACAATAGCTGATGACATCCACGGGAGTCTCCGCGATGGCCGAAAGGCGCAGATCGAGGAATTGCCCGATGGATTCAAATCGATCCACGACCGGGACCATGCCCCGGGCGGTCCAGATCTGGCCGCATCCGAAGGCGACCGCGCGCAGGTCGTCGCCGTCATCGTTCCAGAGGATGCGGCGGCGGGGGCTTGAACAGGATAACGCTTTTTCTTTCATTTGGCCTTTGGGACAGCCGCCTTGGCACGGTCGCGGCGGGCCACGATCTCGGTCTGCAACGCCAGCCGGTTCTTGTCCGGCGGCGCCACGTCGACGGCGCGCTGCACCGCCTGGACACGAGGTGATGTGGCAGGGCTACTCGGCATTGCGGCACACCTGCTTGGGGTTCTCACTCATTGATGGGTGATGTTGTGACACGTGAGTTATGGGTAATGGGTAAGGATAGGGCTAGGGCCATTCGATTCTACTACACTCGACTCTTTCACCACAGAGGACACAGGGGTCACAGAGGGTGGCAATAGAGGATGGATCATATACACATAACTTGTTCTTCTCCAGCGCGTTGTTCTCTGTGCTCTCGGTGTTATCTGTGGTTGACAGAATAGAGAATCGAATGGCCCTGTGGGTAAGGCTAGCCTTGGTCAAGAGGCGCAAACGCCTTGTTTCGAAGCCTGTAGGGGGCCCCATTCGCGAGGCGCGTCCGCGGTTCGTGAATAGGCCAGGGCTAGCGCTCCCCAGGCGTATTACGCTATTGCCGCAACCGGTCATCCGCCACCTGCGACAGTGCAGGCGCAGGGCTGTTTTAAGAAAGCGGTGTCAGCGTCGGGACCGAGCCCGCTGTCGGCGGGTCCGCCGCACGCCTCTGATGCCGTCCACGTTCGCGGCTGTGGACGACGGACGCCTGGATGGCGGCAGAGCGCCAGTGCCAGCCCTGCCAGGCCGCGCCATACCCGGGAAATTAACCTCTTGATGTGTTCGCTAAGGCAGGCAGATTAGGAGGCTGTGTGATCGTATGCACCGTGCCAATTCAGGAGATCTGCCATGCGCTTGCTGCCAGCCCTCGCTCTGTTGTCGTGCCTGACCCCGATCTTCCCGGCCGCTGCGCTCAGTGTGCGGGTGGTGACGACGCCGGGGGGACCGCAGATCGCGGTCGATGGCAAGCCCATACCGCCGCGCTTCTTCTGGGGTTCGCTGAACGGCGGACGGGTTGCCCTGACGCCCGAGTGGACGCCGCAGTCCTTTGAGTTCATGCCGGGCGAGGTGGATGGCAGTGGCACGCTGCACTTTCGCTTTTCGCAGACTGCGGCCGAGCTTTGGTTGGCTGACCTGCGCCTGCAGGATGCGGTCACGGGCGAGGACGTCCTGCCGACGGACAGCTTTGCCACGGCGGCGGGCTACGGCAAGACCTGGAACACCTGGCCCCTCGCCGAGGCCAACACCGTGGGCACGGCCGAGCTGAGCGACGGGGCCCTGCACGTCACCTTGCGCAACCCTCCTGGCGGCGGCAAGTGGCCGGACTTCCACCTGCACAGCAAGGCCAATCTGCGCTTCGCCAAGGACCGCCTGTATCGCTGCAGCTTCCGGGCCCGAGCCACCCCCGGCGTGGATCTGCGGCCGCAGGTTTATCACATCATCGGCGGCGTCTACACCTACGTCGGCGGGCCTCCAGGGGCCTTCCTGAGTCAGATTGCTCTGGCCCGCGACGCGGGCGTAAACCTCGTCTCCTTCTCGGCGCCCAGTTGCTGGACCGCGCCGGAGAAGCCGGTGAGTTGGCTCGCCTTGGACAGCCTTTGCCGCCAGATCATTGCCGTCAATCCGCGGGTGCTGCTGGTGCCACGGGTATCGGCCGACGCGCCGAACTGGTGGCTGGAGGCACATCCTGAGAGCCGGATGGTCTACGACGGCGACAAGGCCGTGGTTCACTCTTGCGTCTCGGACCGGGAGTATCGCGCCGACGTCTGCGCCCATCTCGAGAAGCTCAGTCGACACCTGACCGAGGAGTTTCCCGACCACTTCGCCGGCATTCACCCGTGCGGTCAAAACACCGGCGAGTGG
>CAILKC010000519.1 GCA_903834675.1 uncultured Victivallales bacterium
CTCCACCAAACCGCGGTGGAGCCCACCGCATCTCCACCAAACCGCGGTGGAGCCCACCGCATCTCCATCCCCTGGAGAGACGCCTGGCCGCAGGCGAGCGGTGGAGCCCACCGCATCTCCATCCCCTGGAGAGACGCCTGGCCGCAGGCGAGCGGTGGAGCCCACCGCATCTCCACCAAACCGCGGTGGAGCCCACCGCATCTCCACCAATCTTCTGGAGAGGCGCTGGCCGCGAGGCGCGGCCGCTCCCATGCTTGAGATCGAGTTTCAGCCCTCGCCGAGTCAGAGAGGGAAACCGCCCCCACGCATCTTCAGATACAACTGTTCTCTGCCGTACGGACCACTGTTGTAGAACAGCGCCGTCCTGCCGCCCGACAGGCAGAGGAGGTGTTGTCGCCAGAGATTCACGATCCACGTGCTTGCCGTCAAAGTCCCGGTCTGACCCGGTATCGAGGAAAACTCCCCGCTCCACGGTCCACGGCCCACAGAGGCGTTTCGCGTGGGCGCGTTGGATGACCTTGCGACCGTTCCGGTGGCTGACCGTCACCAACCAGTACAGGTCGTGAATGCGCGCCGCAACATTCGGGCGCTGGGCTTCCATACCCTCCGCCACCCGGGCAATTCCGCGTCCCAGACGATGCAGGGATCGCCCGCGACGCGGCAGGTTCCGGCAGATTCGTCACGAGCCAGGACGAGCCCAGCCCTCTCCCAGTTGCCTGAGGCGTCGCAGGTCATTTTCTCTGTCCTTTGCCTCAGCAGTCCAGTTCGCCTTCGCGCAGGCCGAGAGGGAGCATGGCCGGCCGAGGGCAGGTGCTTTGCAGTTTCACGTGGCGACCGGAAGCGGCCGCATCGTGGAATGCGTGCATGAGGTCGAGCACATGGTAGGCCAATTCGCCGCTGGCGCGCGGCGGGCGACCGCTGGCGATGGCGTAGGCCAGGTCGGCCACGCCGACGCCGCGCCAGTTGTCGCTGTACACATGGCTCAGCGGGATGTCCCGCCACTGCTTCTCCGGGTCATGCCCAAGGCGAATCTTGACCGGCCCGCCGAAGGTGTTCGGGTTGGGCACCTGGAGTGAGCCCAGAGAACCGTGAATCTCGAGGTGCGGCAGCGTGTGTCCCCAGGTGTCGAAGCTGGTGATGATGGTGCCAATGGCCCCATTGCGGAACTCCATGGTGCCGGTCACATGGGTGGGGACTTCGACCGTGACGCGCTGGCCGTACTTTTTGGCGCTGGTGATGAGGCGTTCCGGGAAGGAGATGCGGGCGGAGCCGGTGACGCGCTTGACGGGGCCGAGCAGGTTGACCAGGGCCGTCAGGTAGTAGGGACCCATATCGAACATAGGGCCGCCGCCGACCTGGTAGTAGAACTCGGGATCGGGATGCCAGGATTCGTGGCCGCGGCAGAGCATGAAGGCCTCGCAGGCGATGGGCTCGCCGATCCAGCCGTCATCGATGAGCTTGCGGCAGGTCTGGATGCCGCCGCCGAGGAACGTGTCCGGCGCGCCGCACGCCAGGAGGCCCTTGGCGGCCGCCAGGGCAAGCAGTTCCTTGCCCTCGTCACGCAGCACGGTAAACGGCTTCTCGCCGTAGACATTCTTGCCGGCCTCGAGGCTGGCTTTGGCGACCGAATGGTGCGCCTGCGGCGTGGTGAGGTTGACCACGATGCGAATCTCCGGGTCCGCCAGCAACTCCGCGACCGAACAGGGCATCGGGACCTTGAACTCCTGCGCCCTGGCCTGGGTGCGCTCCCAGATCAGGTCGGCGCAGGCTTTGACCTCCAGGATGCCGAACTGCGGTAGACGGGTGAAGTAGGCGGGGCTGATGGCGCCGCAACCGATGACTCCGACTTTGATCTTGTCCATACGCGATCCTCCTTCCTGAGGTCTTACTTGGCACACGTGCAGCAGCAGCAGCAACCCAGTTCGCCGGCGGCCCAGAGCAGGCCGCGCTGCATGATGAGGCGAGCCTCGGGAACCTCGAAGTCCTTGGCCACGTGGCCCAGCGAGGTGTAGAACACGCGGCCCTTGCCGTAGGCGCGCGTCCAGACCGCGGGCATGACACAGCCCGCGATCCAGGCGGTGCCGCCAAACTCGCCGGTGAAGGTGGTGGTGGCCTGCACCTCGTTGCTCGGGTCGACATGCATGTAGTACTGCTCAGACTTCATCTTGAAGTCCTTGATCCCCTCGGTGATGGGGTGGTCGTGGTCAACGATGTTGACGGCGTACTCGACGATGCCGCCGGGATGCGCCACCCACTGACCGCCAACCATGAACTGGTACTCGGTATTTTGGCGGAAGGAGTCGCCCATACCACCATGCCAGCCGGCGAGGTTGACGCCGTTCTTGACCGCGCCCAGCAGGCCGGCGCTCTGTTCCCGCGAGATCTCGCCCATGGTCCAGCAGGGCACGATCAGCGTCAGCGACTGCATCAGCGCTTCTTCGGTGTAGCTCTGCAAGGTCTCCGAGACGATGACCTCGAAGCCCTTCTCGCGCAGGAAGGGAATGAAGAGGTCCGTCGTCTGCACGGGTTCGTGTCCAGTCCAACCGCCGCGAACCACTAACGCCTTCTTCATGCCAGCACCTCTTTCCCGCTGTAGTCTGCGTTGCCGCCGCCGACCCGACCCGGTGAGCCCGGGCAGGCGACGGGTTTAGTAAGGTCTAGTATACCAAGAATTACGTTTGGGACAATGGCGGAGGCGCGCAAACGGTAACCCCTCAAGAGCTGTGCAGAAATCACTCCGGCCCGCCACCGCCAGCGGGAGCCAGCGGTCCGGCTTCCCGCCTGCGGGAGGCTGCGGTCGTCTTCCCTTTTCGCGGGGGGACTGCATTTTCACCGCTTCTCAGGGCTGGCAGCAGAGTCCCCGCAGCACCTCGCGCATCTGCTCGGGAAGGACGCGGGGCTTGCCATCGGCGACCGCGACGCAACAGACGCTGACCTGCCCCCGCACCGCCAGCTGTCCTGACCGGTACATCTCGTGGCGCAGGCTGTAGGTGGCGGCCCGCACTGACCCGACCGTGGTGCGCAGTTCGCAGAGGTCATCGAAGTGCAGCGGCCGCAGAAAGCGAGCCTCGACCTGGACCCGCGGGAAGCCGTAGTCCGGAAAGCTCTTCCAGTGAATGCCCAGCGCCCGGAACCATTCCAGTTCACCTTGTTCAAACCAGCGGAAGACGATCGAGTTATGGATGTAGCCGGCGGTATCCGTGTTCTCCCACGTGACCCGCACCGGCAACACCGCGTAGGGCGTGGCGATATCCATGGCGTAGAACGTGGCCGGTGGCGGCGGAAAGTCAACGTCTTGGAGAGGGCGAAGGCGCGCCGCGGAGCAGGTTCAGGGTTACCGTATACGCCTTGGCGGCGAATGCGGTTCGCCGGGTTGCGAAAGCACAGGCAGGAGCGCCATGGACATCCAGAATCAGCATCTTGGACTGCAGCTTGACGGCCAGCGGTTGACGGTCACCCGGCGGAGCACCGGGGAACGGCTGGATCTCGATTGGCCCGCGGTAGCGCTGTCGGTGCGGGGCAGAGAGCTCCGGCCGCAGGCCCCCGCGGCCGCGCCACGGCGGAGCGGACGCGGCCTGTCGCAGCGCTTCGAGCAGGACGGGCTGGTCTTCGTCGTCAGCGTCGTTCTGGGAAGCGGGCCGTGGTTTCGGAAGCGTCTGTCCGTGCGTCGCCAGGGGGGAGTGTGGCCCACGGTTGACTTCGTGGAGGTCGACCGGCAGGTGCTCCGCGGCGATGGGCTGCGGCTCTGCGGCTACCAGGCGACGACGCCGACCGCGCTGCGGCGTGGGGCGGAGGAAGGGGGCGGCGTCATGCCTGGCTGCGGCTACCCGCTCATTGGCCGA
>CAILKC010000520.1 GCA_903834675.1 uncultured Victivallales bacterium
GGGCGGTCTATGCGAAGGGGGTCCGCCTCTGCGCCAAAGACAAAGCGAAGCTTGAAACCCGGATTCTTAGGTCAGAACAGCTTCCATGGTGGGACGTAACCATCACGCCATTAGAGGTATTTTAGTATTTACCAACTCCCTTAGTCGCGATCCGATCCACACCCAACCGGAGGACTCTACCTTGAGACGCTTCGCCATGACGGCAGGGTACCTCGCCGTCGCTCTTTCGGGCCTGGTCACCTCGGTCAGGTCGGCGGAACCGCCGGCCTACCTGGATGCCTGTACCGCGGCCGAGGCCCATGCGGCGACGCCGGGGCCATGGCTAGCCAACGATCTGATTACCCTGCAGGCCGACACCCCGGGACTGGAATGGGAGGGGACCCCGGGTGCCAGCAACGTCTTGGTGACCACCTTCACGCGCAGCCAATACTACAACCTCTCTGACCGGCAAACGGTGACCCACCCTGAACTCTGGGTCGTCGCCGGCTGCGAATTGCGGGATTTCTATGCCAGCGCAGGGGTTACGGCCGAGCAGATTTCCCTGCGTACCAAGCAGCTTCTTGGTCTGCCAACCGCCGCGACCTATGATGCGCTGGTGGAGGTCTACGTCAATCCTGCGGACATCTTCCGCCCCTGCCTGGATCCCAGTATCAGCAACCCCACCTCATCCACCGCGTTTCCGGAGGGTGTAGCGGCGAGCCATGAAGCGTGGTTCGCCATGAATGTGACGGGATCCTACGGAAACGCGAATCCCGACAAACGCTACCCCTGGACCCAGTTCGGCTACACTTACGACTGGGGTGGGGGCGGAACCGACCTGGAGCACATCCAGGGCCTCAGCGAGTTCGTCATCCCCTCCAACGACTGGACGCAAACGGTACAGACCCATGCCGTCTACAGCGTCCAATCCTATCTCTATACGGACCGGCAAGGGAACTTCACCATCACCGGCCCCTGCGACACGATCTGGGCCGGCAGCATGTTCACGCCGGTCGATCCGGAAGGAGGAGGGTACGGAATCGAGGTTACTGCAGACGCGGTCATCAGCGGCGGACAGGGCATCTATGCGTCCTCCGTCAACGCCGAGGTCTTGAACCAAGGGAAGATCACGGGTCCGACGGCAAGGAAATACGAGCGAGCTGGCACGGAGAACATCAGCCTCCTGTTTGAACACGGGGGGCGGCTCCTCAACGCTGGGGAGATCACCGGCAATGACGTCGCCGTCGAATCGCGCGGACAGGTCGGCGAGGGGCTGCGGATTCTCAACGCCGGACTCTTGGAGGGCAGCGAGGATGCGATCCGGACGGGCGACGCGAACGATACCGTGATGAACCGGGGGGGGACCGTTCGGGGTCATATCGAGACGGGTGGGGGTGATGATATCGTTATTTTCCAAGGCGGAGTCTGTGACGGTGACCTCGATGGCGGGGCGGGCTCTGACTCCCTGTTGCTCTTTCCCTTTCCTGGCACGACGTTTACCTTCACCCACGCCGCCACCCACTTCGAACAGGCCCTCCTGTACCCGGGTGGGACGGTGGAATTGGACGGCCAGATCAGCGCCACCGAGATCCTCATCGTCAACGGTTGTCGGACGCAGGGCGTCGGACAATTCAATGGGAACGTGCGGAACCGTGGCGTTCTCGCCCCCGGACATTCCCTGGGCACGTTGACGGTCAACGGTGATTTCACCAATACCTACGCTTTCGAGGTTCTTGATGAACACCTCAAGGAATACAAGGGGATCCTTGAGATTGAGGCCAATGCCACCGAGAACGACATGCTGGTGGTTACCGGCACCGCGACGCTGCAAGACGGCAGTGAAATCCGCCTGATTCAACGGCCGGGAAAACCCATTCCCAACGGCTGGCGGATGACCCTGATCGAGGCGGCAGGCGGGGTCACGGACGAAGGCGCGATCTTGGTCTCAAGTTCGCCGGTACTGCACTTTGCGCGAGTCGAAGACGAGGCGGAGCGAGCGGGCTCTGACCTGGAAGTGGAATGTACCCGGGATGCCTATGGCGCGGGTTCCGCCTCCGGCAACCGGGCGAAGGTTGGCCAGGCCTTGACCGTCGGCGTGGACGGGGCCACGGGCGACCTGGCAGAGGTGCTGACGGAGTTGGATTCCCTGGGATCTACTGCGGAGATTGAGCAGGCGCTGGGGCAGCTCACACCGGCTGCCTTTGCGGCCGCGACCAGCGCCACGATGCACGGGGTCTCGCGGTTCGGATCCTCGTTTCTCGACCACCTGCACCAAGCGCCGGGGGTGCCTGGGAAGGGGTTGAATACCTTGGACGATTCCTGGAGTGGTCCTCTGCTGGCCGAAGCTGGTATGGCCGCGCCGGTGACCGCCCAGGCCGTGGCCGCGAGTCAGACGGCCTCAGGTGATTCCGGCTCTGGCTGGCAGGGATATGCAAGTGCCTACGCCGCCAGCGGCGAGGTGGAAGCGGATGACACCATCCCCGGCCAGAAGTACGACACGGGCGGGACGCTCTTTGGCCTGGATCGCAGTTCCGCTGACGGGTTCCGGAAAGGTCTGGTTGGCGGCGGAAGTTACTCACGCTCCTCCCTCGATAACGGGGGGGGCTCCGCGACGGTCACCAGTGTCCGGTTGGGGCCGTCCGCCGCCATCACCGACGGGCCCTTGTACGCCGGGGCTTTTCTGACCTATGGCCACCATGACCTCGAGACCTCTCGCAGGATCAGCCTCGGCGGCCTTCACCGCAGCGCCGAGAGCGAGTCTGATGCCCATGACGTATCCGCCTTGGTCGGGGGTGGATACGACGTTCCACTGGGCGGCTTTACCCTCACCCCCGAGGGGTCGCTGCAGTACACCTGGCTCTACGAGGAGGGCGCCTCAGAATCCGGCGCCCAGTCGCTGGATCTTGAGGTGGATTCGCGCCGTCTCCAATTCCTGATTGCCAGCGCCGGTCTGCGCTTGGAACGTCCCGTGGTGGTCAGCTGGGGCCGGATCATCCCCGCCGTCTGGGTCCGCCAAGAACACGAGCAGCAGTGGGGTGGCGAGCACCGGCGCGCCACCTTCGCCGGGGTTCCGGGAAGCCCGTTCCAGACGTCATGGGACAGCCCCGCCCAAGACCGCACTCGCCTGGGTATGGCGCTGGCTTCGGTGACCTCCGCGCGCGGCATCTCGGTTGAGATCCGTTACGAATTCAGCCGCGGCGCCAACCTCAGCGAACACCTGGGCGCGCTTACCGTCGGGGTGCCGTTCTGATTCCCAAGCAGGAACTCAGCAGAATCATGCGCCGCGCCATGGACAACCCCCGGTTTCTGCGGTAGACTTCCAGCATGCCCGCGAGAAACGTGGGCTGCATCTCGGGATGGCGCTCCCCATGAGCAGGGCGCCATGGCGGCAGCGGTTCGGCGCCCAGCGCGGGTTGGCGTGTTTTTTTTCTGAAGGCAGAGTTGGCTATGTCCATGAAGGCAACCGTCTGGGGCGCGCGCGGGTCGGTGCCGACACCGGGACCGGAGTACGTCCGCTACGGCGGCGACACGACCTGCCTCTCACTGGAAACCGAGGACGGCACCTTGGTGGTGCTCGACGCCGGCACCGGCCTGCGTCGCTTCGGCTCCGAATTGATCCGCAAACCGCCGCGCCGTATCGCCTTCGTCCTGAGCCACGCGCACTGGGACCACGTGATCGGTTTCCCTTTCTTTAAGCCTCTCTACCGGAAGGGGTTCGAGTTCGACTTCTATGGCTGTGCGCACGCCCAGGCGTCGGTGCGTTCGATGGTGGAGAAGACCATGCGGGCACCGTTTTTCCCGGTCGACCTGAGCCGCGTGGGCGCCGACTTGACCTTCCACGAGCGTTGCGGCGACGAGTGCATGATCGGCGATATCCTGGTGCAGCGCTTCCCGATGAGTCATCCCAACGGGGGCAGCGGCTTCCGCCTCGAGCGCGGCGGGCGCTCGCTGGTCTTCTTTCCGGACAACGAAATGAGCTTTGATCACCAGGGCGGGCGCTCGTTTGCGGGCTACGTGAACTTTTGCCAAGGCTGTAGCGTGCTGGTCCATGACGCCGAGTATCGGGCGGAGGAATACGCGGCGTTTTCCCGCGGCTGGGGCCACAGCGTCTACACCGACACCGTGCGGCTGGCGCTCGAGTCGGGCTCGGAGCGGCTGCTGCTCTGGCACCTGAACCAGGACCGCGTGGACGACCAGGCGGACGCGCTCCAGGCCGAGGCTCGAGCCGCGGTCCTGGCCGCCGGTAGCCATATGCCCTGCGACATGGCTGCAGCGGGAATGGTGATCGAGGTCTGAGGCATGAGTCGGCGCGCGGGAGAGACGACACGGGCCGTGCTGGAACGTCTGCGGACGGCCCCCGGATTCCTTTCAGGAGCTCTCCTCAGCGCCGACCTCGGGCTGTCGCGCATGGCGGTCTGCAAGGCCGTCGCCCAGTTGCGCCTGCAAGGCTATCTGGTCGAGGCTATTCCGCATCGCGGCTACCGCTTGACGCAGGACACCGACCAACCTCGGGCCTCGGCGGTCCAACCGCTACTGCGTACGGTGGCCCTGGGCCGGAGCTGGGTCTTTGAGCCTGAGCTATCCTCGACCAACCGCGTCGCCGGCGAGTTGGCCGCAGCCGGCGCGCCGCACGGGCTGGTGGTGAGCGCCGAGGCGCAGACCCAGGGCCGCGGTCGCCTGGGCCGGCTCTGGCACTCGCCCCCGGGGCGGAATCTCTACCTGTCCGTGCTCCTGCGCCCCGAGGTCGCCGCGGTCCGGGTGCCGCAGGTCTCGCTCCTCACGGCGCTGGCGGCGCGACGGGCCCTGGCCGAGGTCTGTCCCACCCTGCCCGTGATGGTGAAGTGGCCCAACGATCTGTGGGTCGGACCCCGGAAGCTCGGCGGCATCCTCTGCGAGATGGACGCCGAGCTGGACCGCGTCCGCCATGTTATCCTCGGCGTGGGTCTGAACGTCAATCTCACCGCCGCGGACCTCCCCGCGGACCTCGTCGGTCGCGCCACCTCGGTGCGCCTTGAGCTGGGCACCCCGATCTCGCGACCGCGGTTGCTCGCCGCCTTTCTCAATGCCTTGGAGACGCTGCTGGACGAGTGGCTGAAGGGCGACGACCTGGGGCCCTTCGTCGGCGAACTCGAAGACGCCTCGGCCCTGGCCGGACGGCGGCTCCGCGTGGACTTGGGCGTCCGCTCGGTCGAGGGGACTGCGGTGGGGATCGCCCCGGACGGCCGCCTGCGGCTGCGGCAGCACGATGGCGGCGAGCTCCTCGTCAGCAGCGGCGAGGCGCATATCCTCGCGCTCTGACCTCGCGGCGGACCCGCGGCGGGTCACACCAGCCGATTTCCCAACCTGTGCAATAGGGATGGGCCGAGGTATTCAGCCCCAAAGGGGCGTTTAATACCAGCCCAGGGCAACGCCCTGGGTCCCTGTCCTCCCCGAGGTTTGAGCCCTGAAGGGGCGGACCATGCGACGTCGGCGTAAAGGTAGGGCAGATAGCTCGCCCCTACAGGGCTCAAACCCATAACCGTCCTATTCCCAGGGCGTTGCCCTGGGCTGGTATTGCGGCGCGCCTTCAGCGCTCCAGACAGACTTCCTTATTGCACAGGTCGCGATTTCCTACGATCCGGACCTTCTCGCCGCCCTGCTCGGCGCTCTGGCGGATGGCCAGGCAGGCGAGGTGAGCATTCGCAGCATCCGCCAGATTGTGCGGGGATTCGCGCCCCTCGCGAATGCAGGTGACGAAGTGGCCCACCATGGCTGGGAAGGGATGGCCGTAAACATCGCCGGACGTCTTCACCCCCGTATCGAGGGTGAAATAGTCAGCCTGGCCCTGAAAACGCTTCAGGAAGAACTGGTCGTTGCGAATGGTGCCACGCTCGCCCAGGACGGCGAGGTTGGCGGTGTACGGACTGCAGCCTTCGAGCGAGCAGGTGAACACGCCAAGCGCGCCGTTGGCGAAGGTGACCTGGGCCGTCTCGACGGGCGGGTAGTCGTAGTGCGTGCCCACTTGCACCGCCGCGCCGCGGGCCTCGACAATGTCGGCGCCTAGCACATAGCGCGCCAGGTCGACCGAGTGGCAGCCGGCCAGGATGAAGGCGCCGCCACTCTTGCCCTGCTCCTTCATCCAACCCAGGCGTTCGCGACCGAACCAGTAGTCCACGTTGAGCAGGAAGACACGGCCGAGCTCACCCTCAGCGACCAGACGGCGCTGGAGATTCACCAGCGGGTTGAAGCGCAGGACGAAACCGACCAGGCTACGCACCCCGGCCTTCTCCACCTCTGCGGTCATGGCCCGCAGGTCCTCGGCGCGGGTGGCGACGGGCTTCTCGATGAACACATGCTTGCCGGCCCGGGCCGCTTGCATGGTCTCCTCGGCATGCAGGTAGTTGGGAGTGCAGATCGAGAGGATGTCCACGCGCTCATCCTCGAGCAGGCGGGCGAGGTCGGTATAGACGGCCGTATCGAGGCCGAATTCTGCCTGTTTGCGCGCCACGCTCTCGGGCCGCCGGCTACCCAGGGCAACCACCTCGCAGTCGGGGTGCCGCAGATAGGCGTTGAGGTGCCCGCTGGCCACCCAACCGCAGCCCCACACCGCACAGCCATAACGTCCATTCCGCATTGTGCCTCGCCTCCAGCTTCGGCCACCCGCTCATGGCCCGCCCCCGCTCGCCAGTTCGCCGCGGCAAGCATCTCGTAGAGCCTGTCGGACGGACTGTGGCCGCAGCCGCAGCGAAAGTCAAGTGGCCGTCGGGCGCAGGTCAGTTCCGTAGGGGCTTCTGTTTCGATCGTCTCCGCGTCCGGCGAGCAAAACGGGTCACTTGACTCTTGGGGGAGACTTCCGGCGGGACGTGTCGCGAAGGCCAGACGCCGCGGAGCGCTGAAAGCGCGGCCATTCCTCAGCCCAGGGCAACGCCCTGGGAATGGAATCCAAAACGAGA
>CAILKC010000521.1 GCA_903834675.1 uncultured Victivallales bacterium
CAGGAGCAGAGGCAAAGGACACGCTAGTGTAACGTCCGCAAGATCCGTTGTGTTATGCCTGAACGTCCAACATCGAACGTCCAACATCGAACGTCCAACATCGAACGTCCAACATCGAACGTCCAACATCGAACGTCCAACGCCCAACGTCCAACGCCCAACGTCGAAGGAGAGGCACTCAGCCGTGCGAGAATGATTCGATGTTCGATGTTCATCGTTCGATGTTGGACGTTCAGAGGCGGCCTTGATAGACCAATGGAATAGGCGGACGACACGCTAGCGCTCCGCCCCGGGGGGGATGAGGCGCAGATGCCGCGCCCCGTCCACGGCGGGTTGAACCGCACTCCAGGCGGCCGGGCTGCCTTCGGGGTCCACGGCGCCGTAGATCAGCACGGCTGGGCAGCCCTCGGGCCGATAGGTCATACCCGGCGCCAGCTCGGCCGGTTTCTCCAGGATCAGGCGGGCGTCGGGGTGTTGGACGCCGGCCGGATCCAGCCAGAAATGGGCCTTGGTGCGCTCGTCCAGGGGCAGGCAGCCGTAGCGGGCCCCGGCCGCGGCGTCGTACCAGGTGCTGGCGCCGGACGTACGGTAGTAGTTCGGCACGCTCTTGCCGGTGCCAGGCAGATCGGCGTCGGGGCTGCCGCCGATGCTGGAGAGCAGGTAGTGGAAGAAGCCCATGACCACGAGGGGTCGCGCCGGGTCGACGTTCTTCACCCCGACGCAGCGGGCGATGAGGAACGGCAGGTCGGGCAGGACCACGAAGCGGTGTTCGATCTCGAAAGGCACTGCCTGACCGCGCGGGTTGGCCATCTTGCCCTGCTCGTCGACAGCGGTGATCACGCCGCCGGTGCCGCCGTGCCGCCCAGTGACGGAGACGACCACCCCGCCGGGCAGTTCCTGGATGTCGATGGCAGCCAGGCTGTCCGTCTGAACCCACAGGTTGTCGCCGCCGGGGCATTGCCAGAGCAGCGGGTTGTAGCGGCCCAGCAGGATGCCGTTGACCGAGATGCGGTCGATGATGTTGCCGCTCTTGCCGTCGTGTTCGAGGCGCAGCACGCCGTTGTCGATGAGGTACCCCTTCTCGCCGAGGCGCTCGACGCGGACCGTTCCCGTCGTCGCGCCAGCCCCCGCCTGGACCACGCCGGTGAAGGTGCCCCCCGGCGCCAGGGGCGGCGTGCGCAGGACCCAGATGCCTTCGGCAAACGGCAACAGCGACAGATCACCGCAGCGCAGCGGTTGGCCGGCCGCCGCCTGCCAGGACAGCATGGCGGGCATGGCCGGGAGCGCGACCGGACCGGCGTTGACTAGGACCGCGGGCTGGCCTGTCTGGTCGCCGGTGGTGCCGCCGCCGTAGGCGGTCAGGCGCGTCAGGCCGCGGCAGCCCCGCGGCGTCCAGCCTGGCGGCGCGGTGATCTCCGCGGTCACCGCCTGCACCCCCGGCGCCAGGCGGCTGCCGGGGCCGATCTTGATGACGCCTTCGCCGTCCGGATTCAGGGTGATCGTCGGGGCGCTGAGGACCTCCTGCCCGGCCGTGATGCGGATGTCCGCCGTGGCGGCGGTGCTGCCGTAGTTCTTCACGCCGACCTCGATGCCCTTGGCGCCATAGGTGAAGCGGGTCAGATAGAGCTCCGGCAGCTCGCCGGAGTGCAGGCGGAAGGCGAGGGGGTTGAGCCTGGCGGCCATGGCGGTCAACTCGGGGTAGGGCTTGTCATCGACGTTCACCAGGCCGTAGTTGGAGTCCTCGGGGAAGGTATCGCTGATGCCCAGCTCGGGTTCATCGGCCCACATGAAGTAGTCGCTGCCGACCATGAAGGGCAGGCGGAAGAGCAGGTGCTGCATGACTTCGTAGCACTGCGCCTTCTGGGCCTGGGTGTCGACGCGCATGCCGGCGCCGTGCTGGCTGGGCAGGCCGGCGTCCAGCGCCGGAAAGGACCACTCGGTGATCATCATGGGCCGTTCGACCAGGCCGTAGTACTGGGTGAAGACCTCGGCCAGCTCGCTGAGGTCGCCGCCGACGAAGTCGACGCGCGGATAATTGTTGAAGGTGACGACGTCGCAGTGCCGGGCGCAGGCTTTCCAGGCCCACTCCGGGGCGTTGCCAGCGAAGCGTGAGCCGATCACCAGGTGGTTCGGGTCCGCCTTACGGATCGCTGCTGCGGAGACCGCAAAGTAGCGCTCGGCGACCTCGGCGAGGAAGGCTTTCTGGACCGCGCGTGCTGGGTCGTTCAGCGCCGGCAGCTCGGTGAGGGCGAGCAGGTCGTCCCAGGTGGCCACGGTCTGGCTCCAGGTCTGGTTGAACGCCGCCAGGGTCGGGTGGGCGGCCTGGAGGCGCTCCACCAGGGCGCGCTTACCGCTGTGCGTGGCGGGCAGTTTCATGGTCTCGGTCCAGATGCCATCTTCGCGGCCGGTCTTGCCGTACCATTCCAGCTCATTGTCGAGGAAGTAGCCCAGCAGCCAGGGGTCGGTGCGGCTGCTGGCGCAGGTGGTCTTGGCGCGGGCGTTGCAGTAGGCTTCCCAGCGCGGGTCGAAGACGTTCGGGAAGCCGGTCCAGGTGGTCTTCTCCACCAGCGCCGAGACGTCGGAGAAGGTGGAACCGAAGGCGGCAAACAGGGTGTGCGCCAGGCCCTGGTAGCGCGCTGCCTCGATATTGCCTGCGCCGAGCAGGTTGAAGCCCCATTCGCGCAGCCGTTGGGTCGCGGCTTCGCCCCACTTGGCCGGGGAGCCGTAGAGCCGTTCGCAGGTGCGGTTGTAGGGCGCGTAACCCAGCTTCTGGCACCAGTGCGAGAAGTAGTTCACGTGGTCGGTGCCCACGGCGTAGAAACGCTCGCCGCGCGGGTCCACCAGCCACCAGCGCTTGCCGTCCTTCTCAACCTGGAAGTAGCCGTTGGCCGCGCTGGCGGCCTTGACGCCGGAACCGGCCACGGCGTAGGGCGGAAAGCTCAGCTGAGCCAGCGCGGGCAGGGGGCGTGCGTCGGTGTCATCCGCCCGCATGCTGAAATCATCAAAGGAAGCCCTCAGGCCGGAGGCTTTGAGTGCCGGGCGGCCCTCTTTGATGGCCTCGGCGGTGAACTCGTAGCCGAGGTGGGCGAGTTCGCTGCCGTCAGGGGCGACGACCCAGCCATCGATGCCGCGGGGGGTCAGGGCCAGGCGCAGGCGGTAGGCCTGATCGTACTGCCAATTCGTCGCCAGGCCAGTGCTGGCGGTGCGTTTCAGGTTATCCTGGGCGAGCCACTTGCCCTCGCGCATCTCGCAGAGTTCGACAAAGTGGCCCTTGTCATCGGTATCGGGCTTCTCGACCAGGGCCAGATGCCAGAAGTTGCTCGCATCGCGCATGAGGCCGATCCCGGCCACTTTCCAGGTCTTGGAACCCGCGGCTGTCGGGACCAGCGTGACTTCGCACTGCACCGTGGTGAACAACGGGCTCCCGGCCAGGTAGGCGACGGCTGGCAGCCCCAGATCGGCGCGTAGCCGACCCGCGGTCACCTGCCAGTTGAATTCGTCGGCATCCCATTGCGCCAGCGTCTCGGAGAAGGCGTCGGCGCGGGTGACCTCGGCGGCCCCGAGCTGGACGGTGAGGAAGAGGCAGGCACAGGCGAGTAGTGAGAATCTCATTCTTGCAGCCTCCGGGATGGGTAACTATGGCGATGCCTGATAGCTTAGCGCCAACGGGCCCGACTGGCCAGGCGTGCGCCGGGGCGGCCCAGGTGCATGATCTTGACAGCGCAGCCCAGGGTGACTACATTGGCCTCATGGTAACCACACTCAGAGAAAGCAAAGCCAAACTCAGTGCCTTGGTGGAGGTTGCGGCGCGTGGTGAAGAGGTTATCATCACGGTGCGCGGCAAACCGCGGGCCCGTCTCTGTCCGCTGGTCCGCGTGTCTCCCCTTGAGCAACGCGGGCGGGCCAACTGGGGGGAGAGCCTCCGTGTGGCCAGAGCAACACACTCGGTGGGGGCGCGCGATACCGGGACGGAGATCCTCGACGAGCTGCGGGGGGACCGGGTGTGATCTACTGGGACACGTCCTGCGTGCTCAAGCTCTATACCGCCGAGAGCGATTCCCTGGCGTGGCAGAATCAGGCTCTTGTCACAGACGACGACTTCGTTGCCAGCGCCCTTCTGGAAACGGAGATGGCCTATGCCTTGGCACAGAAGGAACTGCGCGGTGAGGTGAAACCGGGCGGCGCACAGGCGTTACTGCGTCTCTTCGGGCGAGACGTGCAGGCTGGGCGATTCGCGCTGTATCCCGTGGGTGCCGACATCATGCTGGCCGCCGTCGACATTGCGGCCAAGTGTTATCGTGCGGAGAGTCCGCTGTTTCTCGCCTCCTAGCCTCGCGGCGGGGTTGCCCGCGGTGCAGCGCGTAGCTTGCACCGCGCCCACCGTGGTAGCAAATAGGGAGCAAGCTAGTTACGGTTTACGAATCTCGTCATAGAACAGGCCCCGACCCCGCAAGAGCGCCTGCGCGTCCTTCAGCGAAATCCCCGCGTCGCGCATGGCCTTCTCCATGTCCTTATCTGCCATCCAGCGGCAGGTGGTCTCGTAGAGTAGTCTGGTATGGCGAGCTTCGCAATGGGCGCGGATTGTGTATAGTATGCCGAGCTTTACGCTAAGGCGAGGAGGGAAGCCATGCTGGCAGACGAGGAGTACGCTGGCATCGTCGAGCAGATGCAGCGCGAAGGGGCATGGATCGCGGGGTATTCGCACGAAGAGACGATCCACGCTTACAGCATCCTGGCCGTCAGAGCGTTTCGGCAGGCCGGGCGGATCATCGAGGTGCAGCGCCAGCGGGCGCCGCTGATCAAGTCCGTGTGGTTGTTGATCTGGGGGTGGTTCGGCACCGTCGATAGCAGGCCCTACTTCGCCGCGTGCGAAGTGCAGGCCCGCGAGACGGCAGACCTGCGACGCGATTGTCTTGACGCCCTGGTACGTCACCCGCCGTCCTTTGCTGAGGCAGAACCTTACGCGCAATGGCTGCACCGCTACTGTGCGGCTCTGGACGACTATGCCATCTTCATGAAACGCCAGGCCCTGTTTCTGGTGCGCAAGTCCATGGAGACTGGCAGACCTTGCCTGTTGCGGCGGGAGTGGCAAGTGCAGGTGACGTTCGAGCAGCCGCTGCGCGAGGAGACGCAACTTCAGACTTCTTGATCCATGGAAAAAGGGGTTGTGGCACTTTCAGCCTGCGGGGTTGGCGGCCTGGAGCTGATAGACCATGCGCAGGTCGGTGCCGGGATAGGTGAACTCGGCGTCGTTGAGGTGAACGAGGATCATCTCG
>CAILKC010000522.1 GCA_903834675.1 uncultured Victivallales bacterium
GGGTATGCCCGGTACCCAGGGCGCTGCCCTGGGCTGAGGGATGGCGCCCCTTCGGGGCTGAAGAGGCAGAAGGGATGGCGCCCCTTCGGGGCTGAAGAGGCAGAGGCGAACCCGCGACTTCCGCGGCTGGGGGTGCCGCCGCGAAACCGTAGCGGCGGGATGGCGGATCGAGATGGAAATCGAAATCGGCATCGAATCGACGGGGGGGGACTCGGACTCTGCGTCCCCCCTCGTCTATCGACCCACCACGGCGGGCAGGCCCTAGACCCTCTGCGGTTCTCAGACAAGCGAACCCCTACGGAGCTGACTTGCGCCCCCCACCGCCCATACTGGTACACCCAAGCCCGACGCCTATGGTATTGCCCCAGGTCGGTCCCATGCAGGGGATTGGCCAGGGCGACTTGCCGCTCGCGGCGTCATGGGCAGTAGTCGGTTTCCCATTCCAGCCATGGAGCAGGCTGTGGCGTTTTGTGGCTGCTAATGGCTGAGACAGTATGAAATGTTGGGCAAACGAGAAGACACGTAGGAACAGCAGTCTGATCTGTAACTACTCATGTACGTGGTTTTTGAGGCTGATTCAGCGGATCATACGTGATCCAGATGATGTACAAGAGCAGGCTCACGGTCTGCGACAGAGCCGCCCTCCAGGCGCTCCGGCGCGTACCGGCCGGAGCGGAATCGGAACCGCGTCGGCAAATCTCATTCCGGTATGTCCGGCACCAGCCGGGAGCCCGGCTGAACCCGGAACTCGGAACCCGGAACTCAGAACTCGGAACTCGGAACCCGGACAGAAAGGCCATTACCATGCGCGTCGGAGTCGACACGTTCACCTTGCGGGACCTCAAGCTCGATCCGTTTCAGCAGCTTGAGACGATCAAGAAGTGGGGCCTCGATGGGGCTCAGTTTGGCGGCCTGCGCGGCTTCTCGCGGACGCTCGAGCCTGCCAAGCTCAAGGACGTCCGCGACCGTGCCGATGAGCTTGGGCTCTACAGTCATGTCTCGGTGTCGCTGACCTGCAACCCGCAGCTCACCACCCTTTCCCGCGAGGAGCACACCCGCCAGCTCAGCGAGGAGATCGCGGCGGCGGCCGCCTGTGGCTGGCACGAGCTACACGGCTCGCTCGGCGGCGGCGACGAGCGCTACGTACACCCGGTGCCGTGGTCGCAGCAGTTGGCGGACTCTGCCGCCTTCATCCGCGGGCTCGGACCGGTCCTGCGCCAGCACGGCAGCCGCATCGACCTGGAGACGCACGGCGACTCAACCACCTTCGAACTCGTGCGCCTGGTCGAGGCGGTCGGCCCCGACATCGCCGGCATCTGCCTGGATACCGCCAACGTCATGTGCCACTGCGAGGACCCGGTGCTGGCCGCGAAACGGGCGGCGCCCTACACCCACCTCACCCACACCAAGGACGCTGTCGCCTTCTTTACCGACCACGGCTTCCGCCGCCAAACCCTGCCCCCCGGGCGCGGAGCCCTCGACTGGGCCACGATCCTGCCCATCCTCGCCGAGTACTCGCCCGACCTGCCCATGTCGATCGAGGACCATAAGTGGCTCTTCGATTTCCACTGCTTTGAACCGCGCTGGCTGGCGTTGCACCCCGACCTCACGCTCGACGAGTACGCGCTCTTCATGCGTCTGGTCTGGAGATGCCAGCAGCGCTTCACGTCGGGGGAATTCAAGGATCCTGACGAAGATGAGAAGACCCCGCATGTCGCGGAGGTCGAAGCGCGCTTGCGCGGCGGCGTCGAGTACCTCAAGGCACTGATTCCGCGCCTCGGCCTGCAAGACCGCGGTGCGACGCCGAAGCCATTCAGTCTCTCGATGCTGAATCGCGGGTAGTCTGGCGCGCCTCGGGGCACTAGACTATCGTCTGTCGTAGGACACATGGATCATAACCCACGCGCCGGGATGTGCCTGAAGGCGCCCTGGCGTACGGAGGACCCTCGTCATGGCGTGGTTGATTGTCATCGAAAACCTGGGACTCGAGGTCACGGAAGCGGATGTGAAGGGCCTGCTGGCTCCCCACAGCGAGGTGGAGACCATCCACCTCAGGAAAGATGGGTCGGGGGCGGCGGCCACGCAAGCGGCTTCCGTGCAGGTGCAGAGCAGCAAGCACGGCTGCGCGGCCATCGCCGCGCTCGATGGCCGGGAGCACGCCGGACGGCCCCTGAAAGTGAAAGTCATGAAGGGGGGCGGACCGGCCCAGGGCGGCTTTGCCGGGGTGCCGGGAACCAAGGGCCGCAACGCGCGTGCCAATGTCTTCGGCGAGAAAGGTGGCGCCGCCAGTCACAAGGGCATCGGCAAGGGCGGCGGACGCGGCCTGTAAACCGCGGAGAAGCACATGGAGACGCTCTTCCCCACCGATGTGATGAGCAAGCGCGAGCGTGTGCTGGCGACTCTGCGTCACCAGCCGGTGGACCGCTGCGCCTTGCTTGAGCAACTCAGCTATAACCCGCGCGTCATCGCCGAATGGACAGGCAAGACGATCGAGGGCTTCGACTACACCCTCGACGATATCTGTACAGTCTGCCGCCAGAGCATGGACGTGGTCATGCCGCCAGCGGTCCTCAAGAACCGCACCGACCGCGTCACCAGCGCCGAAGGGTTTGTCTACCAGTATGACAACTGGACCGTCTGGACCGTGTCGCGGCCATTCCAGGACGAGGCCGGCGCCTGCGCTTGGCTGGAGAAGCGCATCTGCGGACTCCGCGCCCAGCGCCTGGACGGCGACAAGGCGCGCCAGGAGTGGCGGCTGTACATGCGTGACTTGCAGGGGAGGCTGGGGGAGACCCTGATCATGGCCTACCCTGTTCACACCGGCCTCTGCACGGTCTACGGCGACAGCGGCATGGGCCTGGAGCTATTCTCCTACGTCTGCGCCGCTGGCACCGACCGGCTGCGGGAGTTCCTCGACCTGCATCTGGCCCAGAGCCTCGCACGCCTCCACGCTATCGCGGATGAGTACGCGGCACTTTCCCCGATCGTACTGGTCGCCGAAGACTTCTCCACCAAGCAGGGACCCATCTTCTCTCCCGAGTTCCTGCACGCCTTCCACTACCCCTACGTGAAGGCCATCGTGGACGCCTGGCACGAGCACGGCCTGCACGTGATCTACCACAGCGACGGCAACTACCGCAAAGCGCTTCCCGACCTGATCGCCTGCGGCGCCGATGGCTTCTACTGCCTGGAACCCAACTGTGGCATGAATATCGTCGAACTGAAGACCGCCTGGCCGGAGCTGGTCTGGGCCGGCGGCGTCGACGGCGTCGATCTCCTCGAGCGCGGTACGCCGGAGCAGGTCCGGGCCGAGGTGCGTCGACACATTCTCGAGACTCGGGCACTGGACGCCGGCGGCATGTTCGTCGCCTCTTCCAGCGAGATCAACCCGCCTATCCCGCCAGAGAACTTCCGCGCCATGGTCGAGGCCGTCGCGACTCTGCGCCGAAACGTCGCGGCGTCCGGAAAGTAGGTCGCGACTCCGCTCGCGACATCTTGCGAGGAAGAGCGACGCCAGTCCGTCGCGGCAAGCATTTTCCGGGGCCTGTTCCTCGACCTGTGCAATAAGGATTGGCCGTGACTGCTCAGGTCCTAGAGTTCCGGGTTCCGGGTTCCGGGTTCAGCCCAGCCCCCGGCTGCGGCCGGGCATACCGGAATGAGACATGCCGACGCGGTTCCCATACCGATCCGGCCGTAACGCGCCGGATCGCCTGGAGGGCGGCCCTGCGTGGCCGCCGCGGCGCCGACGCAGCGGCGCCCTCCAACGCCCTTCGTCCGCCGCAGCGGACGAGGGGCGGAAGGGGAAGCGCCTGGTGTCCTACGAGGTTGCTGCAAGTCTCATACAAGCAAGGCCGGACCTACCAGAATGAGACTTCCAAGCCTGCGCCCAAGAAGTCTCATGCAAGGGTTCAGCCAGAGAACTTCGGTGCCCTGGCAGGGGATTCTGCAATTCGTCATGGGTCATTCGACCTTCTGCGGTTCTCATACAAGCAAACCCCTACGGAACTGACCTGCGCCCACGCGCCGGTCAGGATGCGGCTGTAATTGCACTGCCCATGCCCATCGTCGGATGGAACCCGGTCCGGCCCCTCATCGCAGCCACCGGTCTCACTTGCCAGCGGGCTGGCCCGGCGCACGCCGGGTCTGTTCGTAGCGTTCTTGCCAAGCCGTCGTGCCATCGTCCACGCTGACCTCAAGGCGCACCCCGCGCTCCTGCACCGGATGATTGCCCGCCAGGAAGTCTGGCCAACACTGGTCAGCCATGCTGGTGTAGTGCGCTTCCCGCCCGCCGGGCCAGACGACGGTCAGGAGATGCCGTGGCTCGGGGATTTCGTACGGGGGGGCCATCTGGTACCGGGTCAAGGCGCTCTCGTCAATACGGACGCCCAGGCCGGGCCCGTCCGGCACCTCGACGTACCCGCCGCGGATGGTGAGCGGTTCAGCCAACAGGTCGTCCGAGTAGTTGTTCATGCAGGTGATCGCGGGCCAGCGGGCCAGAGGCAGGACGGCGCCCAGGTGCGCCATCAGGGCGGTGGTCAGCCCGGTGCCGACCAACTGCAGCCAGAAGGGCTTGCCGAACTCGCCGGCCAACAAGCCCGCCCGCAAGACACCGGAGATGCCGCTGCAAAGGACAAACCCGTCGCACATCTCCTGGCGCACCGCGGTTGGGAACGGCGGCGACCCGAAGTGCGTGGCCAGCGGCCGGTTGGTCTTGCGCCGCAATTGCTGGTAGCCCTCGATGTCGGTCTGCGGGATGGGGCCTTCGTAGATCGCCACGCGCTCGTACGTGTCCAACTCCTGTAGCACCGGCGCCGCATTGCCGGCGTCGAGCAGCATGCTATTCCAGTCGACGTCCACCCGGTAGTGCGGCGGCGTGACCGCGCTGATGGCCTCGACCTGCGCGTAGACATCGAACCAGGGCCGGGCCTTGAACTTGTGGGTGGTGTAGCCTTGGGCCAGCGCCTCTTTCGCCTCTTCGGCGAGCACCTCGGGTGGCATCTTCGTGTTCCACCAGGCGATCGGGCACCAGGAGCGGACCCGCGGCAGGTTGAACAGCCGTTGGACCGGCACCCCCAGCGCCTTCCCGACCAGGTCATAGATCGCCATCTGCAACCCGGCACCCAGGGTGTCATCGCCGAGGAACTCGGCCGGGTTCCGGCCTTTGACGCGGGCCACGGCCGCCTCGGAGACGCGGCCCCAGGTGTAGTGCGGCAGCGTCTCGCCGTAGCCGACGAGGTCGGGGACGTCCGTGGTGATGCGGGTGACCTCGACGATCTGCCACTGCCTCACGAGCAGCGCGTTCCAGGGTTGGCAACGCGGGGTGAACGGAACCCGTAGCGTGATCCGCTCGACGTCCTTGATCCGGGGGAATGCCTGCATGTCTCGGTGACTCCTTCGTTCATCTCGCCTTACGCCGCGTGGTTCACCTGCGTACCGGCCCACCAGACGGCCTTGTCCAGCAGTTCTTCCCCCTCGGCAATGGACGTGGCCGAGGTTGAGATCAAGAGCCCTTCCGGACGCAGATGCCGGATCACGAATTCCAGGTGCGCCGGCGCCAACGTCCAGTAGGCATCCCAGCGGGCCTGGGCCTTCGTCCACTCGGGCTTGTAGGTATAGGTTGGCTGGGGCATGTGTCCTTTCGCCAGGCAACTCCAGCGCTGCAACGCTGGCCTGTCCCGGTCCCTAGATCGATGCCGACCACACTCAGGTCGCCGCCGCTCGAGGAGCGACCCACCCTCGGTCACGGGCCTCCCGTCGTTCGCGGGGTTCCAGGCGTATTCTCGGGATCTGCACTGACGATACCCTGCCCCGGGCGCGGCCGCAATGGGCGGGAGTAAGCGCGGGTGCAGGTCAGTTCCGTGGGTGGTGACTACTCAGGGCCTGGGTTTCAGGAAACGGCGAGACGGCGAGACGGCGAAACGGGGAGACGGCGAGACGGCGAAACGGCGACTGGAGGAGACGGAGAGACGGGGAAACGGCGAGACGGCGACTGGAGGAGACGGAGAGAGAGACTGGCGGAGAGGAAAACAGGGTTCGGGGCCGCGGCCGGACCTACCGGAATGAGACTTGCCGACGCGGTTCCCCTTCCGATCCGGCCGGGACGCGCCGGATCGCCTGGGGGGCGGCCCTGTCGAAGACCGTGAGCCTGTCGAATCGGCGTGGCCGCCGCGGCGCCGA
>CAILKC010000523.1 GCA_903834675.1 uncultured Victivallales bacterium
AGCCCTGTAGGGGCGAGCTATCTGCCCTCGGTTCGCGCTGAGGTCGCATGGTCCGCCCCTTCAGGGCTCAATCTTCGCTGTGGACGGGTACCCAGGGCGTTGCCCTGGGCGCCCGAAACGCCCCCTTGGGGCTGAATACCAAGGCCCGTCGTTATTGCACAGGTCGTGTTCTTTCGGGCAATAGCGGAAACAACGGCCGCAACTGAGACAGCGGCCACGATCGGGCTCAAAGCCGCCGCGCCGCTGACGCCGTGAGGCGCCAATGAGGCGGGCGGCCAGGACCAGGCCCACAAACGCGCCGGCCCAGACTCCGCCGCGCCGCAGCGCCTCGCGGCGCTCCCGGGCGGCGGCCTGCAGAGCGGCGATGCTGCGGCTGCCCGAGCGGAAGGCCACGCTCTCGAGGGTGGGCTGCGCGCGGCCGGCCTGCTCCAGCGCGAAGTGGTCAGCCAGCCGGACGTCCGCCTGCAGGCGGGCCAGGTGGGGGGCGAGGCGCGAAAACCCCAGGGCGAACCCCACCAGGAGAAGCGGCGCGAACAGGCACAGCACCGCTAGCCGACGCGTGCCGGTGCGCAGGGGTTCGGCGGGCGCCTCCGGCGTGGGACCTTCAATGGCGTCAAAGGGGCAACTGTCGACGCAGAGACGGCAGGACACGCAGGTATCGGGGGTGATCGTCACCCGCCACCACGACAGGCGGGACAGGCCGCGCAACAGCACGCCGTAGGGGCACAGAAAGCGGCAGACGGGCCGCGCCACAACGATGCCCAGCAGCAGGATGACCGCGCCCATCAGAACCCCGTGGGTCGAGCCGGTCCGACGCAACAGGGCGATCAGGGGGTCGAAGCGGCAGGTCAGATACGCGGTCTGCGTGGCCGCCAGCAGCACGGTCAGCGCCAGGATGACCACCGGAAGCATCTGCAGGCCGGCGTTGAGACCGGGCGACAGACGGTGCGGCCGCACAGCGACCAGGTCCTGCAGCGCGCCCAACGGGCAGACGGCGGCGCAGAAGACGCGGCCGAAGAGCAAAGCGGCCAACAGGGGCAGGACGAAGAAAACGACAGCCGAGAGCGGCAGCGCCAGCCCCGTAGCGAGGCCCTCGACCATGAGCTGGGGTGAGCCCACCGGGCACAGACAGGCCTCGCGCCAGAAGCCGAAATAGGCCAGACACAGCAGCGAGAGCACGACCAGGCCCGGCCGGGAACGCCGACGGTGGGCCAGCCACGCCGCCGCGCCGAGGGCGGCGGCCAGCAAACCCAGGTCGAGCCCTTCGCGCCAGGGCGACACCAGCCCCGGATAAACGGCCTCAGGCGTGCGGTAGGCGCTGCTGAGATCGGGACGCGGGACCCGTTCGGCCGCCCCAACCAGCCCGGCCCAGAGCAGCGCGGCCACGAGGCCGCAGCGATGGTAGCGCCCGTTCATGCGCGCCCGTCCTCCGCGCCTTTGGGCAGGTAGGAGCTGGCAGCGGGCACCCGGCGGAAAGCCGAGACGGGGCAAGCCCGCCCAATCGAACAGTCCTCGCAGTTCAGGCAGCGATCGTGGCGCACCTGCAGGTACAGCGAGCCATTGCCAAAGGCGGTGCAGCCCTTGACGCAACGCCCGCAGCCGATGCACAGCTCTTCGTCGACGCTGTATTCAAAGTAGGGGTCTTCAACGTAGCGCCGCCGCAGGGCTCCCGTGGGGCACATCTGGTTCTCACCGCCGGAATCGAGCCGTGGCGCCTGCCCGTCGAAGTAGCCAAAGCACAGGTTGCAGTAGCCGCACAGGGCGAAGTTATGGACGCAGCGCACCGCCGAGACCGGCAGGACGCAGGCGGTAGCGCAGCGGCCGCACTGCACGCAGACCTGCGGGTCGATCTGCCAGCGGAAGGACGAGAGCCGCACCCCGCCGCGCAGAGCCGCCAGGCCCGTGCCACACACCATCGCCCCTGCCACGCCACCGAGACAGTGCCGCAGAAACCTCCGTCGCGGTGGGTTGTCCGGTTGGTCGGCGCGCTTCAACGGCGGCCCTCCCGGTTCGCGCTCGCCGAGTCTGGATCCAGGGCCGTCGGCGCTGGCGCCACCGAACAGGACCGGCGCCACGGACAGCCCGGGCAACCGGCGGCGTCTCCACACGGCGCGCCCTGCGCGGCGCTCGCCTTGCCTCGTCCGTTTACCAGGCTGACGCCGCCGCCCAGCAGCCCAGCCAGAGCAAGCAGACGCAGGCCGGTCCGGCAACACTCGCGGCGCGTCATGTGGGGGCCGATGTCCGTCATCGCGCAGCGGCTTTCGGTTCGAAGATACGGACGGCTTTCGCCTTCGGGTCGACGATCACCACACGGCCTCGCGAATCGGTGGCCACATCCGCAATAAACGTCTTGGTCTGGAAAGCCTTAGGCCCAGCTACGACGCGCTCGAAGCGGCCCTCATCGCGGTAGGTCTTGACCAGATCCGGCTTCTTCTCCACGGTCACCAGCAGACCGCCGGGCGCCGTCGCCACCTGGCAGGGATTGCAGCAGCCGCCGAAGTCGGCAATGGCGGGAGAGCCCTTGCCAAAACGTCCCAAGGAGGTGCCGGCGGCGCTGAAATGCGCCAGACCGAAGAGGCCGGGCTCGGTCGCCCAGAAAGTCCCGTCAGCGGCGGCGGCCACGTCGAAATAGGTACTCGGAACGCTGGCCGAAACACCCTTCCCCGGGGCTGCCGGCGGAGTGATCTCCCCCAGCAGCGTCCCGTCGCGCTTCCAACGCACAAAACAGCGCCGCCCCGCGTCGCCGGCGAAGACCACGTCCTGCCCCACCGCGACCGAGGTCAGCATGGCATTCTCCCCGAGGCTCGGCCAGGTGTTGCGGTTGCCATCGGCGAGAGTCATAACCTCGATGCGGTCCGCGTAACCCAGATAGAGCGTGCCCGCGGTCGCGGCCAGGCAGTTCGCCGCAGCCTGAAGTTCGAAGCGCCGTTGTTCCTTGCCGTCGGGGCTGAGTTCGACGATGAAGAAGCCAACCGAGACGAAAATCTGGTTGTCGGGAGCAATGGCCACGGCACGCACTTTCTCCTGGAAGGTGACCGGCGCGATCTCGCTGTAGCCAATCTGTTCGGGCAGGACCAGACGTTGTTCCTCGCTGGGCGCCGCGACCGCGGCGGGAGCAGCGTCCCCCGCCTGGCGGCGTGCCCGCCCCGCCAGCATGGTCACGCCGGTCAGCCCGGCAACGAGCAGCAATATCACCACCAGATCGAGCGAAGACCTGTGGCGGCGCGCTGTGGCAGGCATATCGGTCATCATCAACCTCTCGTGCCGAGTTCCGCAAACCCCAGAAGAAAGAAGGCTGGCTGTGTCGAAGTCAAAGAGAACGCCCCGCGCCAGGAAGTCAAGCGCCGGAGCCGAGGGCGGGCGCAGGTCAGTTACGTGGGGGGTGACGACTCTGGTCCTTGGGTTCAGGAAACGGCGAGACGGCGAGACGGCGAGACGGTGACTGGAGGAGACAGAGAGCGAGACGGCGGATGAGGAAAACAGGGTTCAGGGTTCAGCCCAGCCCCCGGCTGCGACCGGACATACCGGAATGAGACGTGTTGACGCGGGTCCCATTCCGATCCGGCCGGGACGCGCCGGATCGCCTGGTGGGCGGCCCTGCGTGGCCGCCGCGGCGCCGA
>CAILKC010000524.1 GCA_903834675.1 uncultured Victivallales bacterium
AGGTTGCTGCAAGTCGCCTACAAGCCCAGCCCCCGGCTGGGGCCGGACATACCAGAATGAGAACCGCGGTTGCCGTGCCGGCGATTCTGCCATTCGTCATTGGGCCTTGGGCCTTCGATCTTCTGCGGTTCTCAAACAAGCAAACCCCTACGGAGCTGACTTGCGCCCAAGGTTACGAGGTGTTCTTGCGCGGGGTCGCCAAGTGCGTATATTGGCATGCTGTCTAAGCCGCTGGAAGTGGGGCCGGGTGGGCCTGGCCTCGGACGGGCCCGCGTCCGCAACTGACGAAGAGGGTGTACGAATGGCATTACGGCGTGCAGTGGGTGGCATTCTTACCCTGGTCTCGCTGGTCTTCTGCGGCGGCTGCGGCGGCCCGAAGGTCGACGAGAAGAAGCCGGTGGCCGAAATCCGCACCGAGGCGCAGAAGATGACCTCGCGGGAACTGCGCCGCGTGGCCGACGCCTATGGCGAAGCCGTGGTCGAGAAGCGCGATGCGGTGGACGATCTGCGCGACCGGCTCGAGGACCTGAAGCCCGAGGAGATTGCCAACCAAGGCGCGGCTACCCTTAAGAAAGATGCTGACGCCGTGGCGACCTCCATCAGCGCTCTCGATGAACGCCAGAAGCTCTACATCGACCTGCTGCAGACCAAAGTGGACGAAGAGAAACCGAGCGCGCAGATCGAAGCGGAGATAGCGGTCATGCCGGTGGAGAAGATCGGGCTCGTGGCCAAAGCCTTCCGCGATACCATCCTCAAGCGCCGCGCCGAGGTCGCCGACCTGAACCGGCGCCTGGGCGAGCTGAAAGCCGAGGAACAGACGGGTTCCGATGCCGCCAAGATGGCCAAGAAGATTACGACGTTAGAGGTCTCCGACGGGGCGCTCAGTGAGCGTTTCGCCCTCTACGTGAAGCGCCTGGGCGAAAAGGGTGGCGATACAACCGGTCTCAGTCTTCCTTAGATTGGGCCACGTCTGCGGCGGCCGCCCAGAGCCGCGGACCCAGGTGGAGGACGACAGGGTGCAGACAACCAGAAGACAGTTCCTGGGTTCGGTCGGCCTCGCCGCGGCAGGGGGCGCCGCCCTCGCCGTCGGCCTGGGTGGATGCATGACGCCGCTGGTCAGCCCGACGGTGGCGGCAGAGAAGGCACAGGCCTGGCGCTGCGAGCACTGCGGGCATCTCACGAGGTCCGCCCTGGACCTCGCCCCAACCCGCTGTCCCAAGTGCCACCGCAAGGGCGGACTGACCCGGATATCGGAGGCCGAACTCCAGGCCTACCTGAAGAAGCCCTAGGGTGCCTGATGAAGATCCGGGACGGCAATGATCTCCTGGCCCTGGCGGGACCGCTGCCGCGGGACGCATTCTCAGGCCCCCACGCACTCCCAGCCGCTCCACTCTCCTGACCCACCGCCCGCGGCGGGCCAACCATGAATATCCTTGGCCGTAAACTCAGGTCGCTAATCGCCGGGCGCGTGACCCTTTGGGTCGTCGTGCTGCTGCTGGTCCTCCTGGCCCTGGGGGCGCACTACACTGTCTGGACGGTGCTGCGGGTCGACCGCGAGATGCGCGCCGATTTTCTCGCCCAGGCGCAACGGATGGCGCAGGGGCTGTCCGTGGAGTGCATTCTGGCCCTGAGCGGCTCGGAGAGCGATCTGGCGTTGCCGGAGTATCAGCGCCTGAAGCAGCAACTCGGCTACGTCAAGCAGGCCTGGCCGTCGTGCCGATTCGTCTATCTCATGGGCCGCCGGGCCGATGGCATAAGCTTCTTCTTCGCGGACAGCGAGGCTCCCGGTTCCGAGGGCTATTCCCCGCCCGGACAGGTGTACGACGAGGCCGATGCGGCGCAGGCTGCCATCCTCGGCGGCGGTAAGCCGGTGGTGGAGGGGCCCAGCCGGGATCGTTGGGGCACGTGGATGTCCGCGTCGGTGCCGCTGGAGGACCGGCAAAGCCGCACCACCTGCGCGGTCCTGGGCGTGGACAGTGACGCCCGCGCCTGGAGGCTCGACCTGTGTCGCGCCGCCCTGCGGCCCGTGCTGCTGACCTTGATGATGGCCGTGCTTCTGCTGGCCAGCGTGACTCTCCTGCTGCGGCGCCAGCGGCTTGGCCACAGCGCCCCGCTTTGGCTGAAGCGGCTGGAACCGATCCTGGCCGTCGTCGTGGGCCTGACGCTGACCGTCTTCGTCGCCTGGCGGGTGCGCGAGCGCGAGGTTCGCGTCAATCGGGGATCACTCGTACTGCTGGCGGACAGCGAAACGCACCGCGTCGCCCACGCGCTGCAGGACGTCGACACGACGGGGCTGCCGAGTTTGGCGCGCTTTCTGGAGTCTGACGAGGAGGTCATAAGGGAGGAGTTTCAGCACTTCATCGAGCCGCTGGCCCGCAACCCCGCGGTTTTCTCCTGGGAATGGCTGCCGGCGGTGCCGGCGGCGGAGCGGGCGCGATTCGAGCAGTCGGTCCGCGCCGCGGGTGAGCCGACCTTCGGGATCTGGGAGAAGGACGCGCAAGGCGAGCGGGTGGCAGCGTTTGGGCGCGAGATCTACTACCCCGTCCTCCACGTGACCCGCCCGGCCGACAACGGCGCCGCCGTGGGCTTCGATGTCGGGTCGGAACCCATCCGCCGGGCGGCACTGGAGGCGGCGGCGCGTAGTGGTCTGGCGGTTGCCACTGACCCCATCACCTTGGTACAGGACGCCCGCCCGCAGAATGGCATGGCGGTATTCCAGCCCGTTTTTCAGCGCGGCGAGCCGCCGCGTCTGCGCGGTTTTGCCGTCGCGGTGCTGCGGATGGATAGGGTCGTTGGGGCAATGCAAGACAAGGCCGCGCTGCACGTCTCCCTCTCGCTGCTTCGCCCCGACCTGCGAGGCCAACTCCTCGCGTCGTCCTGCGCAGATGATGCCGATGGGGTCACGTTGCCTGTTGTCTCGCGCCCCGTGGCGGCCTTTGACAAGGTGTTCCTGGTGACCGCCCAACCGCACGGGGACTTCGTGGTTGTTCAACCCCACGCCGCCGCCGCGGTCGCGGTCCTGCGGGGACTGGCGCTCACTGCGGCTCTGGCGTTTGTGGTCGGCGCGCCCGTGCGTCGCCGCGAGGAGCTGGAGCGACTGGTGGCCGAGCAGATCGCTGAACTCAGGAAGGAGAAGGACCGCCTGGCCGCCACTCTTGGTTCCATTGGCGATGGGGTGCTGGAGACCGATGGCGCGGGACAGATCGTCAGCCTCAACAGCGCGGCGGAACGGCTGACCGGCTGGAGCACGGCTGAAGCGAAGGGCCGCCCGCTTGGGGAGGTCTTCCGCATTGCCGAGGCGCAGACCCCGGCGACGGCCGAGAATCTGGCGCAACGGGTCTTGCGCGAAGGCGTGGCGGTGGACCCGGCCGATACGGCGACGCTGGTTGCCATGGACCGCACGGAGCGCCATGTCTCCAACAGTTGTGCCCCCATCCGCGGGGTGGACCGGGGCGTGGTCGGCACCGTGCTGGTCTTTCGCGATGTCACCCGGGAGTACCACGCGCGACGGCTGGCGGAATTGCGGTTTGCGCTGCTGGAGTACGCGCCATTCCACTCGCTGGATGAGCTGATGGGGTGGGCCTTGGACCACATCGCCGAGCTGCTCGACAGCCCCATCGGCTTCTATCACCTCGTCGATGCCGACCAGAAATCGCTGACCTTGCAGCAATGGTCCACCCGCACCCAGAGGGAGTTCTGCCAGGCGGCGGGCAAGGGCCGACACTATGCCATCGACCAGGCCGGGGTCTGGGCCGATTGCCTGCGTGAAGGGCGGCCGGTCATCCACAATGACTACGCCGCGTTGCCGCAGCGTAAGGGGCTGCCAGAAGGTCATGCGCGGGTGATTCGCGAGCTGGTGGTGCCGGTCAGGCGCAACGGCCTGGTGGTCGCTGTCCTGGGGCTAGGGAACAAGCCGGTTGACTACACCGAGAGCGATGCCGAGATAGTCGCCTTACTCGCCGACGTGACCTGGCATGTCGTCGAGAAGAGACGCGCGGATGACGCCCTGCAAGAGAGCCAGGTGCGCTACAACCAACTGGCCGAACTGAGCCGCATCTATACCTGGGAAGTCGACCCCGAAGGGCTCTTCTCCTATGTGAGTCCCAGCGTGGAACGGGTCCTCGGCTACCGGCCCGATGAACTGGTCGGCAAGATGCACTTCTACGATCTGCATCCCGCCGCAGGCCGTGCCGAGTTCAGAGCCGCGGCTCTGGCCGTAACCGCACGGCAGGAGCCCTTCACGGCCTTGGAGAATGCCGTGCTGACCCGCGACGGCCAGCAACTCTGGATGCTCACCAACGGCATCCCTCTGCTGGGGGCGGACGGCGAGTTCCGGGGATATCGCGGTTCCGACATGGACATCACCGAGCGCAAGCGTCTGGAGATGGAACGGCAAGGGCTCCTGGCGGCGGCGGAACAGTCGCGAAGCGTTTTGCTGAGCATGCTGGAGAATGAGAAACGGCTGGCGGCCGAGCGGGACTTGCTGGCGGCCGGCATTGAACAGGCCGCCGAAGTGGTTCTTATCACCGATGCTGCGGGAGTCGTCCGCTACGTCAACCCGGCCTTCGAGGCGGCGACGGGCTACACCCGCGAGGAGATCGTGGGCCAGAGTCCGCGTCTGCTCCGGAGCGGCGAGCATGACGAGGTTTTCTACCGGGGACTTTGGGATACCATCAGCTCGGGCAAGGTCTGGGCGGGCCGCTTCGTCAACCGCAGGAAAGACGGCACGCTATGCACCGAGGATGCGACCATCGCGCCGGTGCGCGACGGCGAGGGACGGATCGCCAGCTACGTGGCTGTCAAGCGCGACGTCACGGAGCATCTCCGCCTGTCGGCCCAGTTGCAGCAGGCGCAGAAGATGGAGTCGGTCGGCCGCCTGGCGGGTGGGGTGGCGCACGACTTCAACAACCTGCTCATGGGTATCATGAACTATGTCGAGTTGTGCCGCGACGGCCTGGTGCCCGACCACCCGGTGCGGGAGTACCTGGATGAAATCTCGACCGAAGCGCAACGCTCGACCAACCTCACCCGGCAGTTGCTGGCCTTCGCCAGCAAGCAGTTGATGGTTCCCACGGTTTTGGACCTGAACGATGCCGTAGCGAAGATCCTCAATCTGCTGCGGCGCCTGATCGGCGAGAACATCGATCTGGCCTGGATTCCGGGCGTGAACCCCTGGCTGGTCAAGATGGACCCCGGCCAGGTCGATCAGATTCTGGCCAACCTGTGCATCAACGCCCGGGATGCCATCGCCGGGGCGGGGACGATCACCATCGCCACGGGCGGCGTCACCCTCAGCGAGGCCCCCGGCGTCGACTACCCGGGCGCCACCCCCGGCGACTACGTGCTGCTCTCCGTGAGCGACGACGGCTGCGGGATGAGCAAAGAGGTGCTCGATCACATTTTCGAGCCGTTCTTCACTACCAAGGACGCGGGCAAGGGCACGGGCCTGGGCCTGGCCACGGTGTACGGCATCGTGCGGCAGAACCGTGGGGCCATCAGCGTTCTTAGCGAGCCCGGCAAAGGCACGACCTTCCGCATCTACCTGCCGCGGGTATCGGTTCAGGACCTCCCCGTGGAAGCCGCCAAACCCGCCTCCGCCCGGCCCCGCGGCAACGAGACGATCCTGCTGGTCGAGGACGAGAAGTCGCTGCTGGTGACCACCCGGATGTTCCTGGAGAATCTCGGCTACACGGTCTTGCCGGCGGAAGCCCCGGACGCGGCCATTGCCTTGGCTGGGAAGCACGCCGGGGCGATTCATCTGCTGCTCACCGACGTGATTATGCCTGGCATGAGCGGCAGGGATCTGGCCGTTTACTTCCGCACGCTGCGGCCGGGGCTGCCCTGCCTGTACATGTCCGGCTATACGGCGGACGTCATCGCCCAGACCGATGTTCTGGAAGCCGAGGTGGAGTTGCTGGTGAAACCGTTTTCCCGCGACACTCTGGCGCAAAAGGTCCGCGAGACGCTGGACCGCGGCAAGCAGGCCTGAGCCGCGCTCGATGCCGCCGCCTCGCCACCGTTCTCGCCGCTTCTGGACAGGTGCTACAATTTCACTACGATGGCAAGCTCCGGGGGATTGCGCCGGACATCGCCACGCTGCCGTTTGCCGGCATCGACTCGTTCACCGAGCCGCCCGAAGGCGACCTGAGTGTGGCCGAGGCCCGCGCTGCCTGGCCAGAGAAGTTCCTCTGGATCCACCCGAATCTGGGGCTGTACAGCCTGCCCCGGCAGGAGCTGCTCTGGAACTTCGAACGGCTGGTCCGCGCGGCGGCGGGCCAACGCTTCTGCCTGATGCTCAGCGAGGACGTGCCGCAGGACTGGTCAAACGCGGTCCCGGCCGTCCTCGATTGGCTGCAGGCGAGGTGAGGCATGGAGGTCGGCGGGCCGTCATGTCTGAGGGCAGGATTTCCGCCGTCTCTGGATGGGGATACGGCGGGGACCGCCGGATCCAGGGCTGGGGGATACGGCGGGGACCGTCGGCTCCAGGGCTGGGGGACGCTCGGGCGCGAGGCGGATTAGAGATGGGGTGTCGACCGTTTCTTCCGCCCGCAGGGCGTGGAGGTCGGCGAGCCGAACAACCGCAAGTCGGTATTCCTGGGATGACGCAGTATGAAGACCGGTGTCATTATCGTCGATCACGGTTCGCGTCGCAGCGAGAGTAACCACCTTCTGGAGGAGCTCGCTAGCCGGTTCGCCGCGCGCTTTGCGGAAGCGTTCGACATCGTGGAACCGGCGCACATGGAGCTGGCCGAGCCGACGATTGCGACCGCCTACGCCAGGTGCGCGGCGCAAGGGGCGACCAGGGTCGTGGTGTGTCCGTTCTTCCTGGGGCCCGGCAAGCACTGGACCGAAGACATTCCGCGCCTGACCGCCGCGGCTGCCCGGCAGTTTCCGCAGACCCGTTTCCACGTCACGCCGACGCTGGGAATCGACGACCTGATCCTGGATCTGCTGATGAAGCGGATCGGGCACTGTGCGCAGAACCAGTACGACTGCGAGATGTGCCGCGGCTCGCTACGGGCGGGGCAGTGCCCCGTTGCGGCCGCGGCGGGAATCGCCTGACCGTGCCGCTTCAGGACAACGCTCAACCCTTGGATGAGACTTGATGGCGATCGTTGCTCTGTCCCGCCACCGCCCGGCAGGACGCATCGCCGCGCCTGAGGCCAGGCGCCTCTCCAGGAGAATGGAGCGGCCGCGGCTCGCGGCCAGCGCCTGAGGCCAGGCGCCTCTCCAGGGGAATGGAGCGGCCGCGGCTCGCGGCCAGCGCCTGAGGCCAGGCGCCTCTCCAGGAGAATGGAGCGGCC
>CAILKC010000525.1 GCA_903834675.1 uncultured Victivallales bacterium
CGCTTCGGTTTGCTCGCGCTTGGTCGTGAACGGCGTACCTCCGTCGACCACCACCTCCACGACACACGGGGTCCCGTAGGGGATGTCGCTCATCCCAAGCGTCGTGCCGTGCCACGTTACGGTCAGCGTTTCCCCGGCCCGGTTGCATCTCATGGCGCCGCGCAACATGCCGTCCGTACGCCCCTTGTCGTCCCCGTAAACAGCATCGCTAGCGGGGTCAACCGGGGTCCAGCCAGCGCTGGGACTGGCGGCGGCCACGGGCAGCAAGGCCGTTTCCTCCCAGCAGGTTGCCGCGAGGGGCGCCGGCAACCGGTGGTCCTGTGCCAGTGTCTGGTCCTTGATCTTCAGTAGCGAGCGGGCAACGATGTCACGGTAAACCGCGTGTCCGGCGTCGCCAGGATGAACCCCGTCACTGGAGAAAACGAGCTTGCCTTCAACCGGCGCGGCGCCCTGAAACACCAGGCTGCCGGCCTGCTCGCGCTGCGCAATCTCGACACCGAGATCGATGGTGGGAATGCCGTAGGCATTGGCGATGCCCTCCATGATCCGGCCAAACGGTGTCGTCTTCCCCACCTGGAGATCCTTGAGCATCCACTGGCCGATGGTATAGACGAAGCAGATGTCCGTGCGCGGACTGTGCTTCCAGACCTGTCGCACGATGCCTTCGACCGACTGCCGTTCGAACCCGCCGCCGCCGTTGACGCGGCATTCGAGAAACACCAGGTCAGGGTCGTGTGCCAACACATCCCCTCTCACTCGACAGGCGCCGTAGTCGGATCCGGTACCGGAGATGGCCGCGTTGATCTCGATGATCTGCACCGTGGGATACTGCGCCCTGAACCAGGCCAGCGTCTTGGGCCGCCAACCCGAGGCCGCCGTGATGCTGCCGCCGAGATAGGCAATGCGTACGGGTCCGCCCGCCTGCAACTTCGCGAACAGGTTCGGTAGGCCGTCGCGGGGGCGAAATTCCTCGGCGACGTTCACATCGTGGCTGTAGGGGGCAGCGCCAAGACAGGTCGCCAGCAGCAGTGGTGCAATCGTGATTCTCATGGTTGAACTCCGGGTGTAAACGTTGGGAACGGTACCGCTTACACTCAACTACATACTATAACATGACTTATAGCACGTCTATGGTACGTTAGTGCCTTTGCACGCTGTCGTTCTGGCTTCTACCTGAATGGAAGGGTTATGCTGACACACAACCATATGCTATAAAATGACTTATGGTGTAGTTATGGCTATGTTTTAGCCTTTACACGCCATTTTTTTCTAGCTTGAACCTGCGTACAAGGTAATCCATGGCACCATACTTACCTGTCAGACCGGCCAGGGGCGACGTGCATGGACCCGCACGGAGTTCTGGATGAAGCACCAACGTGGCCGCTAGACATCTGAAAGGCCAAAGAATATCGCTCGTAAGGCCATACTTGTCCCATGATGAAGTCTACAACACATTTGTGGCAAAGTACTTATGTGGGAACGGCACCAGGACCCATTACGCCCTGATGCCTTGTGTGGCTTGACACCGTGAAGAGAGGCGTCATGCTGCGGGGTTGATCCCCACTATCCGGAGAGTACGATGACAAAAGCGACGTTGAGAGTTGGACTGGTCGGTTGTGGCGGCATTTCGGGTGCTCACTTCAACGGTTGGCAGAAGCTCAATCCCGAGTGCCAGATTGTCGCCATCTGCGATATTCTTGAGGCGGCGCTGCAGCGACGCGGGAGTGAGTTTCAGATTCCCACGGATCAGTGGTACCTGGATCACCAGGAGATGCTCAAGAAAGCGGATATTGACGCGGTGGACGTCTGCGTACCGAACATGGTGCATGAGTTGATCACGATCAACTCACTGAAGGCCGGCAAGCATGTGATGTGCGAGAAGCCCCTGGCCCCCACTCCGGCGGCTATCCGGCGGATGATCGCCGCCCGCGACAAAGC